>JBASOB010000518.1:0-7266 GCA_049657865.1 Mobilitalea sp. | reverse complement strand
GATGATCCTTATAGAGTGAAAATGATTGCAGCACACTATTTGGACAATGTAGAAATATTCACGGAAACAAGAGGACAAGTTGGACTGATTGGAAAATTTAATAATGTTCCTTTAACAGTTTTGTCTACTGGTATCGGTAAAACATCAACAATGGCGTATTTAACTGAATTATGCACGAAAAACCAGATTAAACGAGTGATCTATATTGGGGATTGTGTTACCGCGGATTCCAACTTACCAATTGGTTCAGTTATGTATATCGACAAGGCCTATGAAGATGGAAAAGAGTATGATGCCTCTGGAAATCTGCTTCAATCTGCAGAACTTATAATGAGAGAAAACAGTATTAAGGCAAATCGCTGTGAAACTACGACAGATGATCATTACCTAATTGATAAAAAATATAGTATTAGTCAAGAATCCAAAATTTTAGATTTTACAACCGCTGCAATATATGGGTTGAAGCAGATATATAGCGAGATAGAGATATTATCCATACTAAACGTTTGTGAAAATAGGAGTACCAATGAAACAATCGGAGAAGCAGTAAGACAAAGTGGAGGTCATTTTGCTATCCAGATGGCGCTTCTGACAGCAATTCATAAAAACAACTAGAAATTATACTTTCACCTAGGGGGCAATATTTTACACTAGAATCAAACAATTATGAAATGCTATGAAAGTTGGTAGTTACGATGCAATGGATACTATTCCGGAGAGGAAGTAATGTTGGAGGAGCATTGGAACTGAAGAATTGTATATTTGCATGATAATCCAATAAAATGATCATTTCACAATTGTCTATTACAATAAAAGTAGGAAAAGGGAGAGAGAATGAAAAAATTTAAAAAAGCACTGTTATGCATCATCATGTCATTTTTATTCTTAACGAACAGTATCATACCGGCAATACCGACATCAACAGCATTCGCCGCAACGACGGATATGGATGCATACAACAAATCAACTGCTAATCCGCCACAAAGTATCGTCGGTAAAACGGATATCGCAACGTGGGGGTTTGTAAGCGCAGATTTAATAGTTGCAGCCCCAAATTATACTTTTGCAGCAAAAAGTGGATATTATAATTCCAACTCGGAGTTGCAATTATTTAAAAGTAACGCACAAATTACTTCGGGATTTAGTGTTACGGGTTCCGGATTAACAAATAGTGGATTTAATGGTCAAACAGATCAAGGATATTGGCTGATTAAAACTTCCACCGTTGGATTTAAGGACATGTTATTGGACTTTGATACTCGTTCTTCAGGCACAGGTCCGAGAGACTTTAATACGGAGTGGAGTGTTGATGGAAACAATTGGAATGTGTTCGGAAATTCATCAGTGTCTACGGGTTACACGGTTAAAATCGAGAGCACCAGTTCTGAGCATTTTGGTTTTGTATTGCCGGTAGCGGCTGAAAATCAGGATACATTGTATATCAGAATTTTGCAAAAGTCTGAGGCTAGGGAAGATGGAACAGCAACTTTAATTGCTTCCGGCGGTGCAAATAGTATTAACAGCGTACAGTTTTACGGAAGCAAAGATCCTTTATATACAACACCTAATGTAACAGCATCACCTGATGTAACTGGTGCTTTGTTAGATGTTACTCCTATCACTTTAACAAATGCAGCCTCAGATGTGCAAATTTTCTACACAACTGATGGTACTACTCCTGCGGTTGCAGTAAGTGGTTCTGCAATATCAGTAACGGGCTCTGCAATAACATATACTGGACCTTTTACAGCATCATCCCAGGGTGGATTTACAGGTACTAACCCATTTGTTGTTAAGGCTATTGCAATTTCACCTGCACATTTAGCTTGTGATGTGCAGACGTTCTCCTATGCCCAACAACCAATTACATCCAATGCAGATGCAAAAAATCTTGCTGCAGGAACATATGCCTGGGTAAAAGGAATCGGTACTTACTTAAATGGTAATGCTACCTTATATATTCAAGATGGTATGAACCCTGGCAGTGGTCTCTGCATCTATAAAACAGGTGCAAACTTTTCTTCCTATGTGGGAAAAGAAATCTATGTCTATGGGAAAGCTTCCGTATATAACGGCTTGATGGAAATTGTTCCGGATGTGGTGGATGCAACAAAAATAGTTGTACGTAATGATACTCCGACTCTTCCTACTCCTACAAAAATCATGAGCAGCCAGCTTTCGGATAGAGCCTATGAGGGAATGCTTGTTTCTTTTGATACAATAAAGCTGGATACTGTCGCTGGAACTGCTACAGCTTCATCTTATAGTCATACAGTTAGCCAAGGGGCAGCACCTTTCATCTTACGTGCAAAGGGTATTGACGCTACAGTTGGTACCTCAGGCAGTTATGTAAATATTACGCAAGCAATTGTAAATTATAACAGCGCTACACCATATAATGGCGCCTATGTACTTTCTACCAATACATCGGAATTGGTAAAAACCGCTACTCCAACCGTTGACTTTATGACTTCTAGTGTAGCGAGTAAAACGCAAGTTCCATTAAATACTAAGGTTACGCTTTCAACTGCAACGGCAGCTGCAACCATTACCTATAGTTTAAATGGAGGTGCTTCTGTTACCAGTACTGAAAATTCAGCAGATGTTATAATCGATGCATTTGTTAATGGGACAGCAACGATTACAGCAACTGCATCAGATGGTTCATATACAACAGCAGCACAAACTTTTACCTATACACAAAGCCAAGTAGCTGATGTAACAGCAAGCCCAAGCAGTTTATCAATTTCAGCTACAACACCAATCATATTAGCATCCACAACAACGGAGGCTCAGATTGTTTATACTTTGTATAAAAATTCTTATTCTGATACCGATGGAACTTTAGTAGGTAGCGTGGACCAGGCATATACGGCTCCAATCACCTTAAACTCCTCTTTCTTCCCGGTAAGAATTGTCGTAAAAGCAACACTGGCAAACTATTTAGCAAGTAATTCTGCTACTTTCAAGTATACAGCACTAAAAGCAGCAGGTGGTGAGAAGAACTATTACGGTGAGATTCATGCACATACAGCTGAAAACTCAGATGGGCAAGGGACCTTAGCGGAGGCAAATGTTTATGCTAGAGATATTGGAAAATTGGATTTCTTTATCTTAACGGATCATTCCAACTCTTTTGATAAAGCTACAGCTGGTGATTCGCTGGCTATTATTAACAATTTAAACAGTTATAATACGCTAAATCAGCAATGGGTTAACGGAAAGCTTGCCGCTGCAGCTGCAACAACAAGCACGTTCCTATGCGATTATGCTTATGAGATGACTTGGTCAGGCGGACCGGGACATATGAATACCTTTAATACAGCAGGATTTGTTAGCCGTAACAATACAATTCTGAATAACAAAACAAACGATACTGGTTTGCAGGCATATTATCAATTATTAAAGAGTACACCAGGTTCCGTGTCACAGTTTAACCATCCTGGAACTACATTTGGTAACTTCTCTGATTTTGCTTACTATGACCCGATTTTAGATGAGAGAATTAATTTGCTCGAAGTAGGTAATGGAGAAGGTGAGGTTGGTTCCGGTGGATACTTCCCATCAATGGATCAATATATTCTAGCTTTAGATAAAGGCTGGCATGTAGCTCCGACTAACAATGGTGATAATCATAAAAAAGCTTGGGGAACCTCCAATACTTGTGCAACCGTTGTTTATACAAACGATTTTACAATGAGCGGAATCTATCAGGCAATGCAAGAGCGTTCCGTATGGGCAACAGAAAATAGAGATTTGGATGTTACTTATCATCTGACGGATGGAACAAACACGTACGGCATGGGAGCTATCTTAGATGCTCCACCTGCAACAGCCGACATTACAGTAACAGCTAAAAATAAAAATATTGATAAAGCAACAAGTAATATTGCATCTATCAAATTAATTAGCATTGGCGGAAAAGTGATGAATACACAATCCTACGGTGCTGGTACTAGTGAGGTTACTTATACTTATTCAATGACAGCCCCTGCAGCTGGATACTACTTCGCAATCATAACCGACAACAAAGGGTTTAAGGCAATTACTGCACCGATATGGTTGGGAGCTGCTCCAAAGGTTGGAATCACAGCAGTAACAAATAGTTCTACAATGCCGGTTACTACTGAAGAATTGAAATTAACAACAACCTTATTTAATAATGAGAGCGTACCTGCAACACTCAAATCGATTTCATATACAGTAGACGGAGATGCAGAAGCGAGTATGACCTTTACTCCAAATACCAGTATTGCAGCCCTTGGCAATACAAAAAATGTATTTAGTTATACGCCTACCACCCCTGGAACAAAAACAGTAACTATCAGTTCTGTGATTTCGATTAACGGAATCGATTTAGTTAGTAGTACGACTACCACGATGAAGGTCGTAGATATTAACAAAGTTTCTTATGTTGGACTGGATGCTTCCCATGGCAATGAGTATGTAAGCGGAGGAAGTTACCCGAACTCTATGGCCAACATGATGACGCTTGCAGCTAAGAATGGCCTTAGAGTGGTACAAATGAACACAACAGAAGAGCTGATTGCTGCATGCAGTAATCCGAAATTTAAGATCATTATTTTAAATGCGCCTTCAAGAAAAAGTGTAACTGCATGGCCAAATCCTACAAATTATTCTGCAGATGAAATTGCAGCAATCAAGGTATTCGCGGAAAACGGTAATACTCTTGTATTTGGAATTATTGCAGATTATGCGGAAGCCTCCAATAAAGATGCTGCAACACCTAAAAAACATATGTCAGAACTTCAGAATGAGGTTTTAGCCGCAATCGGTTCGACATTACGTGAAAGCGACGACGAAGTTATGGATGATGATAAAAACGGCGGTTCAGCATACCGTTTGTATCCAACAGAGTTTAATCTATCGAATCCGTTGTTACAAGGTGTTGTAAGTGGTCAAACCTATAGTCAGTATTCAGGTGCTACAATTTATGCGGTGGATCCAACAACGGGTGAAAGAACTACAACACTGCCAAGCACAGTAAGTGCACTCGTATATGGCTTCCCAACAACTTACTCAGCGGAATGTGATAATGATAACTTTGGATATGGTACAACAAAGGATACGTTCCCATTTGTTACAGTTTTAAAAAATGTAACTGACAAAGGCCTAATGAATGCGGATGGAATTTATATTCCGAAATATGTGAATCCAGACAGCAATATAGCTGCAAATTCAGAAGAAAAATTATTGGCAGCATCGGAATATGTAACACATGCAGATGGTACAAAATCTTTGGTGGTTGTAGCCGGCGGATCTTTCATGAGTAATTTTGAAATAGCAGTTACCATGGAAAATTCAGCAACATTGCCATATGTAAATTACAATATTATGGATAATCTCTATAAAGTTGCAAATCCAGAAATAATTGTAAACATTGCAGATGCTAAGAATTTATCTGACGGAACAGAGGTTATTATTGAAGCAACAGCGACTAGCAATGTCAATACTCAAAGTACGGATACGGATACAAATAAAGGATTCTTCGACTGTATCTATGCACAGGATTCTACTGGTGGTATTAATCTGTTCCCGGTTGCATCCGGTATACAAGAAGGACAAAAGGCAAGGTTTTATGGTACAATTACTCACTATCAAGGTGAAGTTGAGATAACCGTTACTAAATTTACTATGATTGATCAAAAGATTCATATCATTGAACCAACATCAATGAAGACAAACATAGCGATGTCTCCAATCAATACAGGAGCATTGGTAAAAACGACGGGTGTGGTATCTAAAGTATTTAAAGATGTTGATGGAACAATTAATCAATTTACAATTAATGATGGATCAGGTCCTGCGATTGTATTCATCAATGGATATATTACAAAAGCAACCACGCTTCCATTCGTTACAGAGGGAGCAACCGTTTCGGTTATCGGATTAGCTTCCATTGGTGAGGTTGTAAGCGATTCCAACATGCATCCTAGAATCAGGGTTAGAGATCGTGCGGAAATTGTTAATGTTACTGTGAATAATTCGTCAGGAAGTAATCCTGCAAAAGATACTTCGGCTGCAGATAAAGCAGCAGCGGATAAGGCAGCAGCAGATAAAATTGCGGCAGATAAAGAAGTTGCAGAGGGTAAAGTAAATATTGATTTATCGCAAGAAGAATTTACTGATCCAAACAAAGCAAAGACGATCATGGTTCAGTCTAGTGGAATTATCAGTGTAATCAATGATAAGAAGGCAGAGAATGTTAACATTTCGCTGAAACTACCAGAGGATTTTCTGAGCAATGATAAAACGGATACTAATTTAATCCTTAACGCAGATGTTTTTGAAGCTTTAAAAGGAACTGGAAAAGATTTGACGGTTTCAATTAAAGATGAAAAGGATAAGGAACTGTACTCCTGGACCTTTGATACAGAGGAACTTGAAAGTTCAAATCAGAAAGTTTCGGATGTAAATTTAAGTATCAAAGTAAGTAAAATTAATAAGGATTCCGAGCTTTCTAGTGCCATGAAGCAGGAAACTGATAATGCATTACTGATAAGTTTTAGCAATGAAGGTGTGTTGCCTTCCCAGGCAAGTGTAAGAATCTATGTTGGAGATCAAACAGGAATTACACAGGGAAGCCAAATTTATCTGTACCATTATAACCAAGACAGCGGTAAATTGGAAACACTTCCTTTCGGTCAAAACTACGTGGTAGATAAAGATGGTTATATTACAATCAACTTAATACATTGCTCTGATTATGTAATGTTAAAGGAGAAAGCAGCATCTTCCCAAATTACTTCACTATTAAATCAGGTTTCTGTTAAGGCAAATAAGAAAACGCTATATACTGGTAAAAGTAAGGCGTCATTAACAACAATGGCAGTAGAACTTCCTGCAACTCTGGAATTAGTAAGTACTATTGCAAAGAAAACATCTCAGACGGCTATTGGAGGAGTTACGATATCTTATAAAACAAGTAATTCAAAAGTAGCAACTGTAGATAAGAAGGGTAAAATTACTGCAAAAGGAATAGGAAAAGTTAATATTTTAACTACAATTACACTTTACAGTGGTAAAACCAAGGTAACGAAAACGAGTATTACAGTAAAGAAACCAGTACAAAAATAAAGTAGTGAAATAGTTTCTATATTATAAATACTTTATTAGGATATACAGAAAATGTAAGCAAAAGCCACCCTGTTGACTTTGATATGCCCCTTGTCAAGTAGACAAGTTAAATATCTAAAATAAGGTGCTGATGGACGGCCACACGGTTTGTGTGGTCGTTTTTCTATG
>JBASOB010000517.1:0-2943 GCA_049657865.1 Mobilitalea sp. | reverse complement strand
GTTCCCAGTCAACAGAAAATTCATGAAAATCATCGGCAAAGGTACCGTCTTTTAGTACATAGGTACCTTGCTGCTGTACGTGAGGGTCGCCATAATGGATGGTACCGTATGCAGTATCAACTTGATTTCCCAGAACTTCGAGAATATCAATTTCACCGCATTTTGGCCACTCACCATAAAGCTCTTGAACGGTCGGCATCATCCAGATAGCAGGCCAGAGACCTTGTCCTTTTGGAACTTTAGCTTTCACTACAATCTTACCATAGGTGAAATCCTGTTTATTCTGAGTTGTGATTTTACCTGAAGTGTAGTAGTCATTTCCTGCAGCGTCTGTAGTTTTAATTGCTTTAATTGTCAGATTTCCATCTTTCGTAAAAACGTTATCCGCTTTCGTTGTATATTCTTGCAATTCACTATTGGTCCAGCCTGGCTCGTGAGGATCGTAGTTCCAGATGTCTGTATTCAAGCTTTCTTCGTTGAATTCATCACTCCATAATAACGTATACCCATCAAACTCAGGTACCGTATCTTGTTTCGCCTGTGCAGCTTCTGTTGGCTGTACCGTTGGTTCAAGCTTTTTGGTTGGTTCTGTTGTAACCGGTGTTGCTATTGGTGCTATGTCTTCTTTTTTATTGCAACCGGTAAATCCCCCAAACACCATTACCAAACCACAAAACACACACAGTCCTCTTTTTAGTTGTTTTTTCATATAAATCCCCTTTCTGATGCAATACAGTATTTCACCCTATATTTACCATTATCATATAATTTCTATTAGCTTATGTATATCATTATAATTGCATTTTTATCAAAATAGTGACATGATGAAGCAACAAAAGGAAATATGAATATGGAGATCCACATATAATGGAATTATCAAGAATCTGTTATGCGCGAAGACAATATTTCACACGCTCCTTGCGGTCCTGAATCTGATTTTATACAGCAGTAAATTAGGGGAAATAGAAAAGGTGACAAAACTGAGTGAAAATGCTTTTACAGAGAAAGTTGGACTTTGACAATTGCCGGAGAACCCTCTGCATATTATTTGGCAAACAATAATGGGGAGTCAAATGCAGTTACCTACTAGTATCTCAATTTATAGCAAAACCAAACGAAACGTATTGATCAATGTACTCACCTATAAAGGCATAGAAAGTGATGCAAATATAATCAATCAAGCGGGTAAGTTAAGATCAATAAGTTACAGTATGGCGCAGTTATCCAATCAGTTAAATAATGAAGACAATTATAGAAATCATGAGAGTCTGACCTCTAAATAAACAATAGAATTGATGAATTTGAAGAAATCCTATCCAAGTTAAGTGCGAAAAGAGAAAAGTCCATCACAAGGATCAACCACGAGGAGACAATAATAAAGCTAGAAAAAATTGAGAGAGAGTGGAATGAAGTTTTCATGCCTTCATATCTCAAAATCATAGAAAATGAACTTATCAATAACGCTTGTGCACAAATTAATGCTGATATAGATACATATGTTCAACTTATTAATGAAATGGTAACTGATTATTCTACTAGAAACGAGTCAGAACGAGATAGCGTATGGTGAGAGCATTGAAACTGCCCGAATGGAAAGTACATAAATTGGCAAACGGTCGAAAAGGATATTGGAAAGCAGTAAAAGTGCTAATTGTGTGCTGACCAAGAAAATAGTAGCCAGGCTAGGATATATCTCCATGTCTGACTACTATCTGAAAATCAGTGAAAACTAAGGAAACGCCGTATACCGAACAGTACATACGTGCAGTGCGGGAGGTCGGCTAATCAAATAATGGTTAGCCTCCTACCCGATAAGTTAATCGGATAATGAGAATCGAATACGTATGAAAATCTAAGAAGACCATAATTAATGCTTATCAGATGACAAATGTATTGTGTAACTCAAGAGTACTATGGAATATATTCGTGACCTCTATATTACGGTTGCATAGCACCAAAGAGTACAAGCCAAGCCAAGAAGGATTTTGCGACTAGGCTTAAAATAATATATATTCTCTCACCATATAGATAATCCTTCCACTTTCCAACTGCTTTATACTGTAAAATCATGTTAATCGGAAAGGTATTGAAGGTAACAAAATATGTTCCTATAATTGCCCATACGAACCATGGTACCATATCAAAATTACCGGTACCAAACATGTATAATAAAATTGCTATCCAAGGAGCTATTCCTGCTAAAGATCCCCATATAAAAGGACCCCATTTAACATTAGTCTTATCCGATCCGGCATTAAGCAATTCCATATCAAGACCGAAGAGATTCATGGCAGCATTCGCAATAAATATTAAAACAAGTGTAGCTATATCATATATACCAAATAATGTAGCAATCAAAACTATCATGATAGATGAACTTAAAGCATATTCAAACCACCGGAATTTGTTTATACCTTGTTTCAGACCAGCAAAATACCTCTCACTATTTAATACTATTACTGCATGAGCAATTGCCGAAATGATCAAAAATGATGCTACTAGGTATCCAAAAGGTAATTCGAATAGTTCTTTGCTAGTGGTTTCTAGTGACTTGGTAGCAGGGTTAAACATCAGAAAGTTCTGAACAATGATAGGTTTGAATTCTGCAATTTTTTGAATAACGGTAGTAGCAAGAAAAATCATAATGATACCTTGTAACAAGTGAACGCTTCCCATAATCAAGTTAAATCGTTTTAATTTACTTAACTTCTGATCCATATCATAACCTCCTGTATTTAATAATAGTAACTAGTACTAACTTAGCACTATTATCAAATTTTGTCAATCCTATTAGCGTCTTCCTTGATTGGAAGAAAGGCAGGCAGCATCTGGTTTATTAAGCGGATAATCGGGAAAAAGGCTTGCCTTAAAGATTGGCAAGCCTTAGAAGAATAAAACACTCGCCGGCTGGCTCCTGATTTTTTCTTCCTGACTCACTTATAT
>JBASOB010000516.1:0-24849 GCA_049657865.1 Mobilitalea sp. | reverse complement strand
ATACAACTGTTAGAACGGATGGCGTAACAAATGTAGTAGGTAATGATGTAAAGAATCCCGAGAAACACAACTTCCATTACAATCTGTGGGAACTTCCAAAGGGTGGAGCAAAGACAAGATACCAGTGGAATATAGAAGCAATTGGAGTATTAAAGCAGGTAGAAACAGAACACAGACTAGCAAATAGAGATGAACAGAAAATCTTATCAAAATATGTCGGCTGGGGTGGTATTTCTCAGGTTTTCGATGAAAATAATGAGAACTGGAAAAAGGAATATGTAGAACTAAAAAGTCTTTTAACAGAAGATGAATATACTGCAGCTAGAGCAACTGTGAATAATGCATTTTACACTTCACCAGAAATTGCAAGCTGTATGCATCAGGCACTAATCCAATTTGGTTTCCGTAATGGAAATGTGTTAGAGCCAAGTATGGGAGTCGGTAACTTCTTTGGAAGCATTCCAACACCCTTGCAAAATTGCAAGCTATATGGTGTGGAGTTGGATAGTATTTCTGGCAGAATTGCAGGACAGTTGTATCAGAAAGCTACTATTAACATTATCGGTTTTGAAAAGACCACCTTCCCAGATAACTTCTTCGATGTAGCCATTGGGAATGTACCATTTGGAGATTACAAGGTATTTGATCCAAAATACAATAAGCTGAATTTACGAATCCATGATTACTTTATTGCAAAGGCGATGGACCAGGTTAGACCAGGAGGCATTGTTGCAGTTATTACAACGAAAGGAACACTTGATAAAAGTAATCCGACCTTTCGTAAATATTTGGCAGAGAGAGCAGAACTGGTTGGTGCAGTCAGACTTCCAAATACGGCATTTAAAGAAAATGCTGGGACAGAAGTAACCAGTGATATTTTGTTTTTGCAAAAGAGAGAACGTAAGATTGATATTGAACCTGACTGGGTGCATTTAGGCTACACGGAAAATGGAATTGCGGTGAATTCTTATTTTGCAGAGAATCCAGATATGATGTTAGGACACATGGAATATGACAATAGAATTTATGGACAGGACAGCAGATATACGGTCTGTGTAAATGATGCTGAAAACTTCAATATGTATGAGGCTTTAAATAATGCTATCCGCTCTATATCCGCACAAATGACAGATTTTGAGCATTTAGAAGAGTCAGAGGAAGTAAGTGAGGATGTGATACCAGCTGATCCCGATGTGAGAAACTTCTCCTATACGTTCTATGAAGGAAATCTTTATTATAGAGAGAATTCACAGATGTATCGAAAAGAATTGAATGCCACAGTAGAAGATAGAATCCATGTACTAGATGAAATTCGAAGAAATACCAGACAGCTGATTAATATTCAGACAAACGGTTGCAATGAGGAAGAATTAGCAGAGGGGCAGAAAACATTGAATGCAACTTACGATTCCTTTATAGAAAAATATGGATATATTACTGCACAGGCAAACAGCAGAGCTTTTCGAGATGATTCCGATTACCCACTTTTATGTTCTTTGGAAGAGGTGAATGAGGATGGAGTTGTGAAAAAAGCAGATATGTTTTTTAAGCAGACCATCAAAGCCAAAATGCAGATTGAGAGAGTAGAGACAGCAGTGGAAGCTCTTAACGTGTCAATTAATGAATATGGTGCTGTTAATATTCCCTATATGTTGAGCATCTATCAGCCTGATTTGTCGAAGCTGATGGAAGAATTAGCAGAAAAGGGAAATGAACCTGTTTCAGATATTTCACTGTCTGAGGATGTAAAAGCAGAATTAGAGCGTACGGTTATGTTGGAAGAATTACAGGGACTTATATATCTAAATCCAAACCGCTATAACGAAAATAATCCAAATACAGGATGGGAGACTGCGGATGATTATCTGTCTGGAAACGTAAGAGAAAAGCTACGTGTAGCAAAAGCAATGCTAGGAGATAATCCAGAAGTATTTGCACTAAATGTACAGGCATTAGAACAGGTGCAGCCACAGGAAATCGAAGCCAGTGATATTGATGTGAGAATTGGAAGCACATGGGTGGAACCAGAAGACTATGAGCAGTTTATTTATGAACTTCTTAATACACCGAGGAGAGAACGAGCAGTCCGAAGCCAGTGGTATAATTCGGGAATTCAGGTTCATTTGAATAAGTTGAATATGGAATGGTTTATTGAAAATAAATCAAGAGACAAACATTCTGTTGCAGCGACGAAAACGTATGGTACGAGCAGAGAGGATGCCTATTCTATTTTTGAGGACACACTGAATCTAAAGACAGTTACCATTCGTGACAGGATAGATGATGGAGACGGGAAATACCATTATGTAGTGAATAAAAATGAAACGATGCTTGCAAGAGAAAAGCAGAACCAGATAAAAGAAGCTTTTAAGGAATGGCTGTTTCGAGATCCAGAAAGACGAGCAAAGTATGTAGAGTATTATAATGAAACATTCAATAACATCCGTTTACGTGAGTATGATGGCTCACAGTTACAGTTTCCAGGGATGAATCCGGAGATTGAATTACAGCCACATCAGAAGAACGCAGTAGCAAGAATCTTGATGGGTGGAAATACGTTACTTGCTCATTGTGTTGGGGCAGGTAAGAGTTTTGAAATGATGGCTGCCTGTATGGAGCAGAAAAGACTTGGACTTGCCAATAAGACCGTTATGGTGGTACCAAAACCATTGATCGGACAGACGGCAAGTGAATTCCTTCGCCTTTATCCGTCAGCAAATATCTTAGTGGCAACAGAACGTGATTTTGAAAAGAGCAGGAGAAAGCAGTTTGTTTCAAGAATTGCAACGGGTGATTATGACAGTATTATAATGTCGCACTCTCAGTTTGAAAAGGTTCCAATTTCGGCAGAACGAAAGGAGCGGATGCTTAATCAGCAGATTGAAGAAATTGCTTATTCGATTGATGAAATGAAGTCACAGAATGGAGAACGCTGGACGGTAAAGCAGATGGAATCACAGAAGAAAAAACTAGAAGAGCAGCTAAAGTCATTAACAGATGAAAGTCGTAAGGATGATTTAATTACCTTTGAGGAGTTAGGTGTAGATTCGATTATGGTAGATGAAGCACATAATTTTAAGAACCTTTCGATATTCTCTAAGATGAATAATGTATCTGGTATTAGTAGTTCAGGTGCTAAGAAGTCTACAGATATGCAGTTGAAATGTCAGTATCTGAGTGAGATTAATGATGGTAGAGGTATTGTATTTGCTACAGGAACCCCGATTTCGAACTCGATGTGCGAACTGTATGTGATGCAGCTATACCTGCAAAAAGAGGCATTGGAGCAGATGGGAATCTATCATTTTGATTCCTGGGCAGCAAACTTTGGAGAGGTAACAACAGCTCTTGAACTTACGGTTGAAGGAAGTGGATTCCGATTCAAGAGTAGATTTAATAAGTTTACGAATCTGCCAGAATTAATAAATATCTTTCGAGAGGTAGCAGATGTACAGACCAAAGATATGTTGAATCTGAACGTTCCAACACTTCGAGATAATAAGTACACGATTGTGGAAAGTGAAGCAGACTGGTATGTAAAACAGGTCATGGAGGATTTTGTAGTAAGAGCAGAGAGAATCCGTAATGGTGGAGTTGATCCATCGGAGGATAATTTCCTAAAGATTACACATGAAGCTAGACTGCTTGGTACCGATGCAAGGTTATTAGATGCAGATGCACCAAACAATGTGGATGGAAAACTAAATAAAGTCGTAGAAAATGTATGCTACGAATATTCCAAAGCTGTCACCGAGAATAAAATCGGTTGCCAGCTTATTTTTTCGGATATCGGTACACCGAAGGGGGTATGGTCAAATCATGATTTGACCACAGATTTTGATGTCTACAATTATGTGAAAGAGCAGCTGATACTTCATGGAATTCCAGAAGAAGAGATTGCATTTATCCATGATGCTAAGACAGATGGGCAGAGAGATACCTTGTTCAAAGAAATGAGGACAGGTAAAAAGAAAATTCTAATCGGATCTACAGATAAGTGTGGTACTGGTGTTAATGTACAGACACATCTTGTAGCTATGCATCATATCGACTGCCCTTGGAAGCCATCCTCCATTGAACAGAGAGAGGGCAGAGGCATTCGACAGGGAAATGAAAATGTGGAGATAGCAATCTATCGTTATGTTACAAAGGGAACCTTTGATGCGTATTCCTGGTCATTGGTGGAGAATAAGCAGCGCTTTATCAGTCAGGTCATGACCAGTAAATCCGTATCCAGAACTTGTGAGGATATTGATGAAGCAACTTTGTCTTATGCTGAAATTAAAGCAGTTGCAACAGGTAATCCGTTGATACGTGAAAAGATGGAATTGGATAATGAAGTGCAGCGATTGAAACTGTTGAAATCTTCTTATGATAATCAGCGTTATTCGTTGCAGGATAATTATATGATTCGATATCCAAAGCTGATAAAAGCGGCGCAGGAGAAACTGCGCTGTGTAAGGGAAGATATCAAGCTGAGAGATGCAGAACTAATTCAGAATCCTGATTTTTCTATTACGATTGGAAGAGCAAGTTTTGAAGAACGTGTGGATGGTGGAACCGTTATGTTAGAAGCAATCAGTAAGTGCAAGACAGGTGAAATCAGTCCTATTGGTCAGTTTCATCAGTTTGATTTGCTGGTAGAAAAGAACTTCATGGGCACGAATTATCTGATGCTTCGAGGAAAGACAGATTACAAAGCGGAGTTATCCACCAGCCCAGTGGGAAATATGGTAAAGCTTGAAAACCTTTTTGCTGGAATTCAGGAGAATGAAGAATTTCTCTTAAAGAAGATTGATCAGTATCAGAACGATTTGGATGCTTCAAAGTCAGAATATGAGAAGCCATTTGCTTACGATACAGAGTTAAAGGAAAAGCTGGCACGTCAGTATGAACTTAATACACAGCTGGATCTGGAAAATGGGAAAGTGGAAGATGTGGACTTGAATTCTAAAAAAGAGGAGCAGGACAAGGACGACATTGAAAAGTCAGAGGTTGATAAACATGTAGCTGAACCAGAAAGTGCTTATCGAACCGACATGGAGGATAGGTGCAGATAATGGTTTCATGGGAGGAAGTGAGGAGTAATGGATAAAATGTATCGATTGTGCGAAGTAGAAGAATTGATCGCGGATATGGACTTTTCAGATGTTGATGATGATATAGCGGAAACAGATGAAGAATATCAGCTTATTATCAGTGGCTGGTGGGTGCATGTCCCTGAATTAAATTTGAATCTGTATGAAGGAGTTGTATGCAACTGGGAGGAAGAATCTCAGATGTTCATGCCCGATTTTGCAGTCACTGTAGTATATGAAGCTGATGCAGAGCATCAAGATTATGTCTACTACGAGCAGGATGGAATGGTGATCACATTAGCGAACTGGCTAAATGGTCGTGTTCCGTTGGAGATTATAGAGCAGATGCGTTGTTATATACGCAAAGAGTAGCGGAGTGGATTGCGAAATATCCGATTTAGTTTTTGGTGTATGCCTGGAGCATACAGAAAGTGAGGAATATATGAAATATTCGATTAATGTGAATGAAGTAAAAACAAAAGAAGGCAATATCAAAGGATTTGCTACAGTAGTATTTGGAGATGCTTTTAAGATTACCAATATTGCAATCTTAGAAAATCCAGAAAGACAACAGTTATTTGTATCTATGCCTAGATATCGTTCCAGTGAACCTGATGAAAATGGGGGCACTATTTATAAGGATGTGTGCAATCCAATCACAAAGGAATTTCGTGAAGAGTTATATGACAATATCATCGAAGCTTATGAGACTGTAAAAACGCAGGCAAAAGATCAGGGGCAGGTGGAAAAGCCACAGGCTGAAATGCCAGAGTTTTCGGTAAAGGTTACACCTTTTGAAAGAAGTGGAAGCAATGTTCGTGGACTAGCCCGTATTTATTTCGATAATAACTTTATTGTAAATAATGTGAGCATCCTTCAGGGAAAAGATGAGCTCTTTGTTGCAATGCCAGCTTATAAGACAAAGCAGACGGATGAACAGGGAAAAGCAATTTATCAGGACGTATGTTATCCGGTAACAAAAGAGTTCCGTGAAAAACTCTATGGTGAAGTAATGAAAACCTACGAGGAAGAAAAGGAAAAGAAGCAGGAGGAACAAAAAGAAACTGAAAAAGACAAGGAGAAAGATAAGGAAAAGTCAGGACAGTTTCAGGGTTCACCAGATAGGGAGACACCATTTAGATAATTAAGTGT
Organism: Mobilitalea sp.; assembly: GCA_049657865.1. Lineage (GTDB taxonomy): Bacteria > Bacillota > Clostridia > Lachnospirales > Lachnospiraceae > Mobilitalea. The sequence goes on along the minus strand of JBASOB010000516.1, from coordinate 18,619 downwards.
TGTAGATGAAGGAGCCAGGGATAATCCCTGGCTCTATTAAAATTCAGGAGGAAAAGACAGTATGATGAAGAGAGAGTTTCAAAAGGCAGCAGTATTTGCAATTGTGCCAGCTATTGTTGAGTGTGCAAAGGTAGAAGGTAAAAAGCTGACATTAAGTGTGACTTCTAAGTTCCATAACACATTTATTAATCTTAAATTTGATGGAGGCATGTTACAAATTAACATATATCAAAAAGGTGAAATAACATATAAAGTCTGGGATTGTATTGGAATATGCCAAGAGGAATATGTGAAATATTATGTTTATAAAGAGAATGACAATCATGAACGGGTCTTAGCTAAGTTTGTTGAAGATTTTAAAAGATTTTTAGCAGATGTGTATTCGATTGACGATGTGCATGACTTCTCAGATGTGTTCGATTTTACAGTGGAAGGAGAACCTAATAATTCACTGGGAAAGTATGAGAAGTTTATCAAAGTTATGCATGGAGAAGAAGAGTGGAATGAGGAGGTGTAAGCTATGGATGTAGAAAAATCATTAACACAGGAAGAAATGATACAGGAATTAATCAATCTGCTGAAAGTGAATAACATGGGGAATAAGGCAAATGACCTATATGAAACGGCAGCTTATGTAGATGGACTGGAGCAGAAGCTAGACCAAGTAATGAAGGAGCTTACTACAGTTAAGAAACAGCTAGCAGATATTCAGGAACAGTCGTTTATCAAGGATTTCAAAGAAAGCTTGTCGAATATGCTTGATAAAATGGAGAATCGATGTGTAGAAATAAAAGCTCAGATATTTGAAGTGAAAGTGCAAATGACAGATAAAGCAAAAGAAATTGTTCAGGCTGTGAAACAAAAGGGTAAAGAAGCACTTAATAAGATAGCAGAATTTGCAGGAATTAAAGCAAAACTGGAAAGTATTCGAGGGAAAATCAAAGAAGCTATTATAGATACAAACCATGCCATTGTAAAGATTGATGGTCTGGGGAGTGGTATTCGTGAAGCAGGGCAGAAGGTAGCAAACACCATAAGAACATTTGCAGATAAAGAGGAGTTGGATTATTCGCAGAAAGAGAAGAAATTCTCAAAGACAGAAGCAATTAAAAAGCCATTTCTGGTGAAAAGAAAGTTACTGGAGGGAATGGAGCTTCGACTCGATGCAGCGATTGATAAAGTAGATAATTTATCGAAGGATGTGGAAATAAGTCGAGTGGAGAAGAAAAGTGTGGATAACATTGAAATAGTTGAAGGTGAAGTAGTTAATACAGCTATGTTATCAATGGTTGCAGAGCAGAGAAATGTGTATGCAGCAGAAACAATGATGATTGAGACACTTTTGAAACAGGGGAAGAGTAGATAAAAAGCAGAAAGCATCAAGTTGGACAATTATGAGAGCGTCGTATAATTAATCAAATAGCGATCGGAAACCTGTGAACTGTAACAAAAAGGTTCAAAGAGTCCAAGGTAACCAGGGTAACCATGGTATTTACAAGTCCGGATAATGGGACAAGCAAAAATATATAATAAGAACTAGAATAGGAAAAATATCCTTATTCTAGTTCTTATTTTTTAGGGAGGATATATGGAGCAAGTAATGCATTAAGTAAAAAGGGTGTTTGAAAACAAAAAGTTTTGTAAGAGTTGTTGTATCACTTGCAAATATTATGAAACATGTAAAAGTGAGGAGTCACTATGAGAATGGGAAAAAGAGGAACCATTTTAAATTTAGTTTTCACTTTACGCTTGGGCTGCGGATATGCAGATATAGTTTTTCACTCTTTCACTTTACGTAAAGCTTTAAACCCTTTACGTAAACCGTTACTATAACCGTTACTATAAAACAGACTAAAACGAACAAAATATTTAAAAAGTGATTATAAATATTCGCAAAATCAAATATTGAATTTGATTTTGCGATGAGGGTGTGATACACTGTAAATTAGCATATAAATATGTTTTTTACGCCAAATGTGGAGGTATCATATGGCAATAAGTTATAATAATCTTTGGAAGCTACTTATTGATAAAAAAATGAACAAGGGAAGTTTGAGAAAACTCACAGGAATAAGTTCTAGCACTATGGCCAAGATGACAAATGAAGAACCTGTTTCATTAAAAGTGTTAGAAAGTATTTGCAGAGAACTTGACTGCAATATCGGCGATATAATGAGCTTTGAAAAAGATGATGTAAAGGAGAGAGAATAATATGGCATACAATAATCACTTCCTTTTTTCGGAAACATACATAAAAAAAAATGTAGAGAGCATGAAGAAGGTAGAAATAGAGGCGTGTAATAGTGTTTTTGAAAATATCGTTTCGTGGTATCGGGAATATAAGGATTCATGGGAGTTGTTTGAAGATGTTGTTATAGATACGTTGGGCTTTACTAAAGAGTCTGAAGGAAAGTTCAGAATTCTTAAGTCGGATAATAACGAGAAAGTTGCGATTGCATATCTCTTAAATCAAGATGCTGACTTGAATATAGAAGTAAAAGGGAAATATTATTCGGTTGATGCTGTTAAATATGCTAAAACCCAGGGTGTCAACTGGATTATTGTCACAAATGGATATGATTGGAGAATATATAATGCCTGTGGCATCAGCCCGTATGAGTTTTATATTGGTGTCGATATTTTTGAAGGATTACAATCTGGTAGATATACGGAAGGAACACATCTTTTTGTAAATTTATTTTCGGCAAAAACATTTTACCATAATGAAAAAGAATTAGTTATTGATGTAATGAAAGTAGAATCTGATTCCGCTGAAGAAACTATTGAGGATATTTTACGTTCTAAGGCAGAAGAAATATTAACAAACTTATGCTATGGACTAAAAGATAATATGCATAAAGATAGATTTAGTGAATTGGAAAGAAAACGGATTTACGATGATGCTATTATCTTGCTTTATAGACTTTTATTTTTGGGATATGCCGAAGCAAGAAAACTTTTACCAGTGGTAGTAGGGGATCCGGAGTATCAAGATAGTTTTGAAAACCTTTGTATGACTGCAAGAAATTACAAGGTATCAGGGGAATTAACTAACATTTCAAATGAGTTTGATTTATGGGAACGCTTAGATTCTCAGTTACGTATCTATGTTGACAAAAATTATAATGGTGGACTTTTCTCAAATGAAGATAAACCAATTCTTAGAGAATATAGAATTGCTAATCACTACTTAGCTGATTGTTTGGTTGAATTATCATATATTTGTGGAAAAAAGAATGATTATACGCAGAAGATAGAGTATAAAGATTTATCTGTGCGAAATCTTGGCGCAATCTATGAGGGCTTGTTAGAATATCAGCTCTTCATTGCCGAAGAAAGAATGGTTAGAAGAAAATCAAAGGATAAGGTAGCTTATTTTAAGGCAGTTGATGTCAAATTGGTAAATAGTGATTTGAAGAATATTCTAGAACCAGGACAAATCTACCTCTCACAGGATGCAATGGAAAGAAAGGAAACCGGAGCATATTATACTCCGGAAGATGTTGTTGAATATATAGTAAATAATACTGTGGGAAAGCGACTAGAGGAATTAAAAGTTCAATTAGATGAAGAGATAGCTGAACTTAAAGAAAGGTTATCTTATGAGCCTGTTGAAGCAAAGAAAAAACTGCTTCGAATGGAGATCGATGAAAAAACGCTCGAGTTTATTGAGAAAAATGTATTGGGATTATCTATTATTGATAGCGCTATGGGAAGTGGACATTTTTTAGTAAATGCTACTTATAAAGTTGCCAATTTTATTGTTGAGTTGCTCGAAGAAAATACGTGGGAGAATGAAGATATTCAAGCAGGTATTGGATTTTGGAAGAGAAAAGTAGTAGAAAATTGTATCTACGGAATAGATATTAATAATCTGTCAGTGTTGCTGGCAAGATTATCCTTGTGGTTGATTTCAGCCTCAAATGATAAAGCTCTCTCCTTCATAGATCATCATTTGAAATGCGGAAATAGTATTGTTGGAACTAGTCTAAAAAAAGTGCAGAATTATGATGAAAATTATCCGATTCTGACTGTAACCTATGAACAGTACATGAGTGGAATTATAAGCAAATATACTGAGATGAAAACCATTGGAAGTGATACAAAAGATGACGTTGAATTACAACACAGACTATATGATGATATTAGCCAAGAACTGTGTATTGTAAAAAGAAAACTAGATTATTATTTAGCAAGTCAGTATGCTGGTGGTATTTCGGATGAATTTGAATATCATAACGTATTGAGTAATTCAGACATGGAATATTTTGAAGGTGAAAAATTTAGGGAGTTATTTGACTTCGCAGAAAAAAATCATTTCTTTCATTGGGAACTTGAATTTCCAGAGATTTTCATAAATGGGGGATTCGATGTGTATGTTGGAAATCCACCTTATGTTGAAGCAGACGTTATTGACTACAAAGAGATTCAATATACGGGTGAATGTCATAATTTGTATACATATATTATTGAGACGACTGTAAGATTTCTGAAGAAAAATGCTAAAATTGGTTTTATATTGCCATCAGCATGTGTTTCAACCCCAAGAATGATCAAGTTTCAGAAATATTTGATAGAATCTACAAAAGAAATATATTTTTCGATTTTTGATGACAGACCAGGGAAATTGTTTACAAGAATGGAGCATATGCGAGCTGCTATTATATTTGGAGTGCTTGGAACACGTAGTGATGATTTTATTAATACTACTAAGTATATAAGATGGTTTTCAGAAGAAAGAAGTAACCTTTTTAAGAATATAACTTTTGGGAAGACAAATAATCAGGATAGGGTAGTAGGGATTATCCCTAAAGTTGACAATGAAATGGAGAATGATATCATTGACAAAGTATTTTCATGTCAAACTACAATAAATGAATACATCGATGAAAGTCAAACAGATAATGCTATGTATTATGGTTACGGAGTTCAATATTGGATAAAAGCTATGTCTATGAGTGCAGCAGATGTGGATATTAATGCGCGTAAATCTACAGGAGAGAAAGTAATGCGATTTAGAAAAGATGTGAGCTCTAAAATTTTTGCATTAATACTGAATTCGAATTTATTTTATTGGTATTTTGTATTATTTTCAGATTGTAGAAATCTGACAAGGACTGTGATTTCAAAATTTCCGTTTGATGTAACAGGGATATCAGAAGAAGAAATTCATAAGTTGTGTGAAGTTTCTGATAAACTTATGGAAGATTATTTACAGAATTCAAATTTAAAGACAGCTTCTTATTCGGGAAAGGGAGAAATCGTCTATAGAGAGTATTCAGTTAGAAAAAGTAAGCACATCATAGATGAGGCAGACTACATTCTCGGAAATATTTATGGATTGACTGAAGAGGAGATACAATACATACAAAATTATGATATAAAGTTTAGGCTTGGAGGTGATAGTGATGGAATATAAAATACAAGCGTTGAATGGATTTCAACTATATACTGACCAGCTTATTACAGTTTTTAGATGTTTTTATGAAAGTGAAAATGTGTCACTTGATCAGTTGACTGAAATAACTGGAATGAATCGAAGAAAGACAAGGCTTCTATTAAACTTCTTAGCTGATTTAGGCCTGAGCGAAAAAAGGACACTCACGAAGACTGAATTAGGAAAACTCATATTTGAACAAGACAGTTTTTTGCAAGATGAGGGAACTCTGTGGCTTTTCCATTACTTAATTGCCACTAACGAGTACATAATCGTTTGGAATAGAATACTAAATGAGTTATACAGAGTAAAAGATTTCTCCCAAGAAGATCTGTACTCACTTTTTCAAGATTTAGAAGGGGAAGTCTCAGATTATTCTTACAAAAAACATATTCACCAGGAAGTATCTACAGTGATTAAAACGTATACAGAGAATCTATTTTCAAAATTAGGATTAATTGAGGGGGATTATGATAATCGTTATAAAGTGAATAACAATATTGAAATAGATGATGCTATTGTTATGGCTGCGATTTATGAGTATCGGGAAAAATTTATGAAAGGTGCAACAGCATTATCTATTCCAGAACTTATAGAGAGGAAAAATGGTGTAGCACATATATTTGCTATGGATGAATATTTATTTCGTGTAAAACTAGAAAATATGAAAAACATGGGGTGGATAACAATTGAGTCTAGGGGAAATTTAGATCAAATTCGGTTTGGTGAAGATAGTGGGCTTATGGATGTTATGACAGATTATTACCAAAATAGGAGGTGATGGAATGCTCATAGATGAGTTATTAAGTGTGCAGATGACAGAACGCTATAAAGCTCTGATTTTATGCGGGGCAGGAATGACTGGGAAAACAAAATTAGTAAAACAATATGCAGAAAAGCATAATGCAAAATATATAGACGTTTTGGAATATGTTAATTTGAGTACTTCTTTATCAGATAAAATAGAAACTTTGAAACCAGGGACTATTATAGAGTGGGTTAAAGAATACGAGGTGAAAGATTGCGTTATCCTGGATCAATTAGACTTTGTGTTTGCAATATGGTCGGACACTCTTAAGAGAGAGTTTATCAGACGGTTGGATATGAAATCTAATGGGACATGTATTGTGGCAGTTCTTCATAACTATAAACTATTTGAGCAGGATAATTTGATGAAACCTAATAGCAAAGGACAGTCACGCATAGTAAATATAGTTGAGTTTATCTAGGAACAGAAAGGATATCATAATGGCAAAAATAGCAGAAGTATTAGATATACAGCGTAGTTATTCAACGCAGGTTGATCTTCAGGAAGAATATTTTGATTCGGATCGTAGAGATGAGCGTATGGCACATTATAAACCAATTAAGGCTCATAGAACTGCTTTTGAAAAAATAGCAGAAGGGATTTATCAACAGAATAGTAAGAGAAGTTTTATCTTATCTGGTTCTTTTGGTACTGGTAAATCACATCTTTTATTAATGGCTGCTAGTTATTTTTCAAATCCATCTTCAACGCCTGAAATGGAAGAGTTTTTCAAAAACTATGCATTAGCAGAAGAAGAAGAGGGTGTAAGAGAATCAAAGGCTCAAAGGCTTAAGAACTTAAGAAGTGAAAGTAGATATCTGGTAAGTGTATGTGATTACGCTTCACCTGATTTTGAAACAAATCTTCTTAGAGCAATTAGTAAAGCATTAGAACTTGAAAATATAGATTCTGACACTTTGGATAGTTATTATAAGCAAGCAGCTCAAAAGATAAGAAATTGGCAGAACTCAGATAATTCATATTTTATTGATGCATTGGAAAAAATACTTGAAAAGGAAGAGAGCAAGTGGACAGCTGATTCTCTACTAACAGATATTGAAAATTTTGATGTGGATGCACTCAAACGCTTTAAACAGCTTCATAAAAATATTACGACGACAGAATTTTCTTATGATACGGATAATTATGTTGAGATTATCAGACAGATGATAAAGACAAAGCAAATCAGGGAAAAGTTTAAAGGATTGTTGATATTATTTGATGAATTTGATTATCAGGTTGGAGAGAAGAGATTTCATCTGGAACAGTTCCAAAAAATGCTTCAAATGTGCAGTAAGTCACTTTTAGATGATTTTCCAATCATTTTTATAGCTACAATTCACAAGAGTTTTTTAGATTATAAATCTGTTTATAATGCTCAGGATTTTTCTACTCTTAGTGATAGATTTGATGAAATTGAATTAAAGAATGAAGGAATTGAAGATATTATATCAGCTGTTGTAAATCCAATGAAAAATTCTGATATTTGGAAGGATGAAGTTGCTCCTCACCAGTCTGATTTTGTTACCTTGGCAAACGATACAAATAAACAAAAACTATTTGATTGGTTGAGTACGCCAAAGGTGAAGACAAAGATTATTGAAAATGTTTATTCAATGCACCCAGTTGCAACATATGGACTTATAAAATTGGCTGGTTCTGCAGGATCGAATAATCGTTCTGTAGTTAGTTTTTTCTCAAATGAAGCAAGAGAGAAGGGTACATTTGCAGAATTTATAAATTCTACTGATATAGTAAATAATGGTGAGTTAAGTCTATACACGGTAGATGGTTTGTTTGACTACTTTTCCCTATCCTCTGATAATGGTGATGTAAGTGATTTTGCTAGAGAACATCTTAGAAATTTTGAGACATCATTAAGGGAATTATTTAAAATAAGACATAATGATTTAACGGACATAACTCTTGCTGATGATAATTTCGAAAAGATATTAAAGGTTATGGTTATTTATGACATAATTGGTTTGCCAGCCAATCTTGAGATGCTTAAGTTTGGAATGAATATGACAAAGAGTGCAAGAGCTTCAAGTTTAGAGAATGCTCTGTCTTTAGCATGCAGTAAAAAGTTTATTTATCTAAACGATACAAATAACTGCTATGAATTTAAGAGGAGTGATTCTAAGGATATTAGTGGATTGATAAGGGATTATAAGTCGAAATCCAACAATATTCCAGGGAGTTTTGTAGAAACATTATTTGAATTATCAAAGAGTGAATTTGCTGTAAAAATCAAGAAATTCTTCAAGGATGAATATGTTGTGCCTCAGAGATATAATTTGTTATATCTAGAAGACAAGAGATATAAGAAAGTATTTAGCATGGTAAAGGATGTTGAAAATGCAGACTTCTTTTCAAGAATGAATGCGGATATTTTATCAGCTGATAGCTGGAAAGACAGTTTTGAAGGAATTGTGGTTTATGTTATTTGTGATACAAATGATGATATTTCAAAGGCTATTAGTGCGTCACGAAGAAATACATATCAGAATATAGTTATTGCAGTGGCAAATGAACCTGCAAAAATATTTGACGACATTTTTTCTTTCAAAGCCGCGTGTGATATTAAGGACTCTTCTTCTGACTTTACATCACAGGATAAGGCTGCTTTGAAACAGCAGGCACAAGAGTATGATACAAGAATTGAAAAAAGATTAAAGTTTATTACAGATAGCAAAAACTATCAGGCATACTCTACTAATGGGCAACTTCTTGCAAGTGGAGGAAATGATGAAGCTGTTGTGGTCGTAATGGAGAATTTGTTTCAAGGTAAGAGAAATACGTTCAGACACGATGAAATGAACAAATCTCATGAATTTAAGGATATCAATAATGCGTTGAGAGATGCAGTTGAAAGATTGTTGGATGTATCTCAGGATATATATTATCGATCTGATTATGGTAATGATCGTGGAGATATAAAATACTGAAAAAATGTCTTGTTACAGAACAGTGTAATCAGTCAAAAAAATACAAGTGGGCAAGCTGTGTACTGTGACTTGGAACAGGATTATGACAAGTATAAAAAGCTTTTACCAGCACTTGCAGCAATGATTAAGGAAGTAGAGAATTCAGATGGTCAGAATATTAATGTGCAGCTTTTTTTGAAAAAATATCAGAGAGATTATGGCATGGGGTATAATGCATTATTGCTATATATGGCTGTTTTAAAAAGATACTTTAAGGATTCGCTCTCATTTGTGCGCGATCTTAATGCGATTGGTACAATTACAATTAATAGCATGGATGTATTAAAAAAAATTGCAATGGAAAATGTGTATTCCGCTTGCATAATGCGTTATGAACCAATTTCACAATATGAACAGGATATGGTTTGGAAAATTGCTAGCATTTTTGGAGGTAATAATAATTCAACATTAGACGATTTACAGTTATTATTGAAGAAATGGTATTCAGACCTTAATGCAATTAACAAAGTTCCAGCTATATATAATGATGAGGAGAGTAGACGATTTATTGAGTTATGCAATAAGTTAGATTCTGCTTCTATTCGTGAACTCTGCTTATATGAATTAAAAGAAGCCTTTGGCCATGATAGAGATACTCTTATTATAGATAATTTGGTGGATGAACTTGCAGATAATTGCAAGAAACAAAAAGATATACTGGAAAATGGATACGCTGCTGTTCGTAAGGAGATATTATTAGGAATTTCAGATTTGTTTGGAGAAGAGACAGATGACATTAGCAAAATTTCATCAATGATTACTGATTGGGCCTCCTCATTAGATGAAGCACAAAAGGATATGTTAAATCCGTTACAAAATGATGAAAGCAAGCCTTTGGTTAAGATGATTTCAAATGATGCTGGGTTTGCTGATACATTACTAGTGCAGGTCCCATCGGATATGAAGTTTGGATCAGTAAAATCATGGTTGTCAAATAAAAGCAAAGAATATCTTTCTGCATTTGCTAAAGGAAAGAAGCATATTGAAGAGGAAGTATTTAGTGTTGCTGTTCCTAAGTTTGAAGTTCAAGGAAAAGATATTGAACAGGAAGAAAGGGATTCTAGAAGAACTGATATTAGGTTTAGTGGAGAAATGTCTATTACTTTTAAAATGGGTGAAGACAATCTTTGTTATTTTGTAACAACAGATGGAACAGACCCTAACAAGGTAGATGTTCAAAGGGAAAAGAGAATTGAGGCATATACTTTACGTATTAATGAAGACTCAACAGTAAAAGTATGTGGAATGAGTCAGGACTCAAAGTACAGTAGTGTTATTACATTGTCTTGTGTTAACGAAGATACAAAGTATGAAATTAAGTCGCAAGGATTCCATCAATATCTGAAAGTTGATTCAACGGGATTTAGAGACAATAATGAAATTAAGGTAAGTACAATATTGCCAATAGATTCAGATAGTTTGAGTTTATGTGTGAAGTCAATTGTTAATAAAATGCAACAGGACCATAATGTTTCAAAAACGGATGTAATTATAGGATTAAAGAAAGTGATTTCTGAATTGGAGGGTTAGAATGGTAACGGTTTACTATGATAAGGATAACCTTTATGTTGGTAATGCTGATTTAGTGGTGTCATCATACAAAGAATATTCACATGGATATGCAGCTATTCTGGATGCGGTATATTGCAATAAAAATATAAATGTTGTGGTGCGTAATCGGCAATGCTATCGCACTTTTCAGAATGTAGCTGAGTATTACAAAATAAATACCTTTCAGTTCAAGACTTTTTCTCCTCGTACAGAGTTTGTGGAAAAATACGGTGATAATATACCGGATTATATTTTAGAAGAGGAATTGATTGCAGACAAGTCATATCTTGACGTTGACTTCTCAGCAGGGGAAGGCTTTGAAAACACTATATTAAGAATATATTTTGACAAATTTCTGGTAGGAAAAACATTTCCCTTTAGAATGCTTGGTGATATGTGTAAAAACATGTCATTAGAATGTTTGCAGAATAAGGAATTGCTGATATTAAGAAAAGTATTCAAAAACAGGATAAAAGAATATACCGCAAATTGTAAGGGGAAATATGAAGAATTTGTTCTTAATGAATTCAAAGAAGATTATGAGGGATTACGAAATAACGTTGCACTATATCTTATAATAAAAGGATACCCAAAGGAGTTTATTGAAGATATTATTGGTCATGATTTATATAGATGTTTCACAGATATGAAGGTTTCTGGAGAAAGGATGCCACTTTTGCCGGGTACTATGGAGGCATATAAAAACAGAATGAGTATTTTTCTTAATCAAATGAACGTAATTGATAAAGAAGATTTTTTAAGCGTATTGCAGTGTTTCTCCGGAGAATATGCTTTTGAGTTTCAGTGGTGTAACAAAAAACTTGATGAACATTCAGAGTGGATTGATAAAGAATTATTTGATGCGGTATCTATGAAGTTTGCAGCTTTATTTGCTACTGACAGTGAATTAAAAGATCAATTTGTATCGCTACAGGCTCCTGTCAATTTAATAAGACCCAATGAGGAATTTGATATCTATGATTGGCTAAAGTGGGCAAAAGAAAATTACCTACCGTATAAGTTTTGGCTTGAAAACACAAATAAAACTAATGATATTGTGGATCAATATGCAACTATGTATGGTGATTGGATTTTTGAACATTATGATACGTTGATTGGTTCTTATCCAAATATGATGTATAAAGTATTGCCTGGGTTAAAACGAGAGCTTGTTGAGAATAAGCATTCATTAGTTGTTATTCTTGATAATTTTAATTACAAATTACAGGAAGAGTTACAGGCGATAATGCAAAAAAATGGATTTGGAATGACTTATGAGCGTCCTGTTCTTGCGATGATTCCAACAGAAACAAAGATATCGAAAAGAGCTTTCTTTACAGGAGAGGCCTATAATGAAAATAAGCAGTCATATGATAAGTTAGTACAACATTGGGCAGAACGTATGGATTTAACTATGAGATATTTATCAAATATAGGTGAACTGTCTAGATTAGATAGCTTTGAAGAGAACGTAATATTCTTAAATTTTCTTGAGATGGATATAAAGCTTCATCAAGATAGTGGAAGCAGTGCAATATCGGTTGAAAAATCGGTTCTGCTTGAACTAAATGCTTTACTTGAGAGGATTGCAAGTGTGCTGCGGAAATTGGGGCGTGAAAAAGATACTTCTATTTATTTCATAGCAGATCATGGTAGTACAAAAATATTACCAGAACAGAATAATCTGATTGACCCTGCATATTACAAAGATAAGCAAGAAGAAAGCGATTATAGATTTATCGCTGTCAATGATGTGGATTATGCAAGAACTAAAGATGCAATAGGTGGACTGTGTTATACATTTGATAGAAATCGTTATAACACAGAGTATAGCTATTTTATAGCAAAAGGATACAACCGTTTTATTAAAAGCGATTTGAAGTCATATGTTCATGGTGGTATTACGCCTGAAGAAAGCATTGTTCCGTTTATGAAATTTGATTTTGCGACAGAAGTTTGTAAAGAACCGGAAATTACTTTGGATAACATAGATTTAAGATATTCAGTTGTTACAATGCTATCGTTTACAATCAAGAACTTCAATGATTTTGCGTTGTCCGACTTTGTACTAGAAATCAAGAACAAGAATATAAAATATGATAAGACAAAATCAATAGTGATTGAAGGGTGTATAAGAGATAAATTCAGCATTTCTGGTGCTCGCATTTCTAAGGCTATAGATAAATTGAATAATGAAAAAATGTATATTACAGCTTATTGGTGTGCAAATGGTAGAAAATATTCGTTGGAGTTAGAACTTCCAATGAAAATGAAATCTATGCAACAAAGCAAAGTAGATTTATCTGATTTGTTTTAAGGAGGCATTTGATGAAAAGTTTTGAAGAAAAAGCATTTGATTATTTTGGAGAAGTTGTTGTTAATAAAAATCTGATTAATACAGCCGGATTTTCTGCAAGAGCTATTCCTACTTATGTTGGCGAATGGATTTTATATAATTTCCTAGAGGATGGTGAATTGACAGAATCATCAAGGGAAAGGGTTTCAGAATTTGTTAACAAATATCTTCCGCAAAAAGGATTTAAAGAGGATGTTAAAAACAGGTTATTGAATATGGAAACGGTACGACTACTAGATGACTATAGCGTTTCCGTAAATCTAAAAAATGGAACTAGAACTTTGAAAATTCCTTTTCTTGATATGAATGACGCAGGGATATCTCAAGACATTGTTGATGAGAATAAATTATTGTTAACAAGTGGTGTTTGGGGAGTGGCAGATCTAATGTATGCTCCACCAGAAACAAAGGGAGAAAAAGGTAAGGTTTGGATGAGGAGTTTTAAACCATTTCAGGTAGGTGATGTGGATCTTAATTACTACAAAGAATGCAGAGGTAAATTTACCACAGAAGAATGGATTGATTTCATTGTTTCAAGTATGGGATTTAATCCAGATATATATGATGAGAGGCAAAAAAATGTGCTTTTAACCCGAATTCTTCCTTTGGTAGAATCTAGGGTAAATTTAATTGAATTAGCCCCTAAAGGAACTGGAAAATCATTTGTATATGGGAATGTATCCAGGTATGCTAGAGTGGTTGGCGGTGGTAAAATTTCTCCTGCTGTAATGTTTCATAATAATGCAACTAACACACCTGGGATTATTACAAGATATGATGCTATAGTGTTGGATGAGGTTCAAAGTGTTCAAGGTGATGCAAAAGGAGAATTAATAGCTGGATTGAAAGTGTATCTTGAAAGCGGTAAGTTCAGTAGGGGGAATGCTGAAGCAGTTGCAGAATCGGGATTCGTAATGCTTGGAAATATTACACTTGATGAAAATCATAATCCAATGTATGAGGATAAGGGTCTTTTTAAAGAAATTCCAAATTTTTTGCAAGAGACCGCATTTATTGATAGGCTTCATGGTATTATACCAGGATGGTATATGCCGAGAGTATCGAAAGAAACACCTTCAGTAATGCTTGGCTTTAAGGGAGATTTCTTTTCGGAAGTGTTGCATAACCTTAGAAGTGAACCACAGTACACAGATTATGTTAATATGAATATGAAACTTATAAATTGTAACGATATGAGAGATCGTAAAGCTATTACAAGACTTGCGGCAGCATATTTAAAGTTGATTTTTCCAGACTTGCAGCTAACACAACAAGAATTTAATAAGTTTTGTGTTCAGCCAGCAGTTGATTTAAGACAGCGTGTTCGAAATGAACTGCATAAGCTTGATAAGGAATATGCAAAGGTAAATATAGGGGTACATGAATGACACTAGTCATTATATTCTTTTTTATAGAATAATTTGACAAAGTCATTTTTGTATAACTAGAAGTTAATGCAGTTTTGAAACGAGGGGAATGAACAATGTATATTTCTAATATCACAATTGAAAATTATAGGAGTTTTAACTCAATTAAGGTCGATTTTCATGAAGGAATTAATCTTTTAATTGGTCAAAACAATGCTGGAAAATCAAATTTATTGCGGGCGATGGCAATTATATTTGATAGTTCAGCAAAGAAACAGTTGACAGTAGATGACTTTAATAACGATATTTTGTTAGATGATTTGAAAAAAGCACCTCCAAAGATAGTTATAGCTGTTAGCCTGTCACAATCTGAAAACGAAAATTTAATGGGAGATGAGTTGGTTACCGTAAGTAATTGGTTAACAACTTTAGAAGAGCCATACCAAGCAAAAATACAATATGAATTCTTTTTGCCTAATAGTGAAAAAGAACGTTATTTAAATAAAGTATGTGGTTTAGATACTAAAGAAAAAATTTGGAATTTAATTAAAAGTGAATTTATTAGAATGTATATTAATAAAATTTGGATTGGAAATCCTGAAAATCAGGTAGTTGTAGATAGTGAAAACCTAAGTAAATTCGATTTTCAATTTCTAGATGCGATACGTGATGTTGAAAGGGATATGTTTAGTGGAAAGAATACTTTATTAAAAAATGTTATAGATTTTTTTATGGATTATGAAATAAAATCAGATAATAGTATTACCGAAGAAAAACAAAAAGAGCAAATACAAATGCGAAGGGATGAGTTTTCTTCTACAGCTCAGGATTTAATAACAAAATTGCAAACTAGGTTAAAAAGAGGAAATAAAGAAATTCTATCATATGCTGATGAGATTGGTGCATCATTTGATAAAGCAGAACCAAGTTTCGAAGGTAAGATTACGGAAAGTGAAATCTATTCCATATTGCAATTAATAGTTAAACAAGAAACAGGCATGACAATTCCTATATCACATAACGGGTTAGGGTATAATAATTTAATATTTATGTCTTTATTGTTAGCAAAAATGCAGGTTGACTCAGATGGAAAATATTTAGGTAGTAATGCAAAAGTATTTCCTATATTGGCTATTGAAGAACCGGAAGCTCATTTACATCCTACAATGCAATATCAATTTGTTAAATTTTTAAAGACCAATATAAAAAGTAAAAAGGTTAAACAGGTTTTTATAACTTCACATTCAACTCATATTTCTGCAGCGACAACCTTAGATGATATTATTTGTTTTTATAAAAACAATGGAAATATTCAGGTGGCTTATCCTGGTAAAGCTTTTACGTCTAAAGATGATAATGGTAATAAAATTGTTCAGAATAAAAGTAAAAAGTATGTTCAGCGCTTTTTTGATGCAACTAAATCCAATATGCTTTTTGCAGAAAAAATAATTTTAGTAGAAGGTATAGCTGAACAGCTATTATTGCCGGTCTTTGCCGAGTATTTGACCAAGTCATTAGAAGAGAGTCATGTTGCGGTTATAAATGTTGGCGGGAGATATTTTGAACATTTCTTATATTTATTCAATAGTAATAACGAATATACAATTAATCGGAAAGTCGCATGTATTACTGATTTAGATCCAGCAAGAAGAAAAAAGAGTAATAATGAGAACCAGAATAAATATAAAATTTGTTATCCTTACGAATATAATTCAAATACAGATGAATTTGAATATATTTATAATGAATTGATGAATAAATATGAAAAAGGAAAACATGAGAATATAGAATCATTTGTGCAGCCTGAAAAATATGGAAAAACCTTAGAATATCAACTTGTTCTTGAAAATCCTTTATCAAGAATAATGATTACCGAGTCTATTGCAAATTCAAAAGAATTAAAGAATCTGATGGACTTATTTGAAAACAAAGAACCTTTGTCAACGTTAATGAATAGATTGTCCAGTAGCGATGAAAATTCCCGCATAATAGAGTCATTGAAAAGTGTTGATGAGTCGTGGAGTGAAGATGATAAGAAGAAGGCATTAATGGCTTCCCGATATTTAAATTCTGTAGGTAAGGGAGAAAATGCACTGGAATTAGCTTCTGCATTAAAAGACAACTTAGAATTAAGGGGTAAGGATGGATATCAAAATTTTGTAGTGCCACAGTACATAGCGGATGCGATTGAATGGGTGTGTGATTAGTATGATTATAAATTCTAAAACAAAAGTAGATATTAATCAAGACTATAAGATTGAAGCTGGGCCGGGTGCCGGAAAAACACAGTTTTTAGTAAACCATATAAACAATGTATTACAGAATTCGGATAGACTTGGTTGCACGAGAAAAATCGCCTGCATTACATACACAAATACTGCGGTTGAAACAATTTTAAAAAGACTTGGAAAAGGCATATCAAATAAAGTAGAAGTATCAACAATACATAGTTTTTTATACAGTAATGTAGTTAAACCATATTGTTCATTTTTGCCAGCAGAATATAAAGTATGCATTGCAAAAATTAAAGGACATGATGATCCATTTGTAAATCACAAGTATGTTAGTAATTGGTTGGAGAAGGATAGCTGGGACAAGCTAAAACATCCCAACACAAAAAATCAACTACTTAATATGCCAACCTTGAATAAGGCATTACAAAATTGGATTCTCTCAATGAAGTGTAATATTGAAAAGGATAAGATATTTTTTGTTTGTGATAATAGTAAAGCGAAAGCATATGATAAAAAAACTGGAAAGTTAACCGGGATAAATGGTTCGAATTTAAGTATATTACAGGAAAGCTTATTGGAATATAAGAAATTGCATTGGGAAAAGGGAAAGCTTGACCATGAGGATATTCTGTTTTTTTCATATACATTGATAAAAAATTATCCTTTTATCCTAACCGTTATACGTGCAAAATTTCCTTACTTTTATATTGATGAATTTCAAGATACAAGTCCAATACAGTCATTTCTCATAGAAGAAATTAGAAAAGCAAAAAGTACAATAGGTGTTATTGGAGATAATGCTCAAGCAATATATGGATTCCAAGGTGCAAACGTTTCTTTGTTTACAAATTTCAAGGTTAATCCGATGAACATGCATACTATGTTAGAAAATCATAGAAGTTCAAACCAGATAATTGCTTTTTTGAATAGCATTAGGAAAGATATAAATCAACAACCTTGTGAAAATATTGATGATATAGATGTATCAATGCTGATCGGAGATAGAAATAAAGTATATTCAGAAGCAGTTAGCGTTTGCAATAATCAATCTGTAGTTTCTCTTGCGAGAGATAACATTACTTCAAATGCAATGAAGGATGACCTTGAAGGTAATGACTTTGACAGAAAACTAATTGAAAAGTATTCTGAGCAAGATAGTAACACTGAGCGAAAGAATTATATTATTCCTTTTATACAAGCTATTGAGTTGGCGAAGAATATAAAGTACAAGGAAGCTATTAAAAAAATAGATTGGATATTTAGAGCTGAAGAAAATCCACAGAAACAATCACTTTATTCTTTATCATGTATGCTAAATCGATATCATGAATACAACAAGGGTACATTGATGGATTTTTATAATGTATTGTGTGATGCTTTGAATGTGAAACTTGCAGGATTTAAAAAGGGGTTAATTAAAGACTTTTATGAAAATAACTCATATAGAAATATGGCTATTTGCGTAAACATTGTTGAAGATACAAGCAACCATATTACTATACATAAAGCTAAGGGCGCAGAATTTATGAATGTGTTTGTTATAGGCAATAAGGATATGCTAAAGTTGCTTTTGAAACCTGATTTAGAGAACAATGAAGAACAAAGAATTTACTATGTTGCTATGAGCCGTGCTCAAAGAAAACTGTTTATACAATTTGATAGTTTAAGTGAGGCAGATGAAAAAAAGATCAAAAAACTATATAATATAAATGTTAAAAGAGTAGAAAATATCGTAGAATGACATTCTGGTTGCTAAAAATTAGTGGAATGGAATCTTTATAAATCTGAAGTATCTAAAATTATTACAGGAACAAATCATTACTACGGGATGAAATCATTTTCTTTAGGTAAGAGTATTAAGTGTTTTAAGGAACAATAC
>JBASOB010000515.1:0-13109 GCA_049657865.1 Mobilitalea sp. | reverse complement strand
TCAATATACAGTGGAGTATTGCAGATCACTGCATCCAGCATGATAGTGAATTCCGTTCCTGGAACTCTCTTCCCGGCACAGGAGCTTACCATTGCGCAGCTTTTAGCAGGCGGTGACAGTTACTTATCGGAATATATTACAATTAAAAATGCTGTACTCGGTGCAACCAGCGGCAGTTATACGTCGGTTACAGATAGCACCAGCAGCATCAATATATACAAAGCTGCTGCATTTCCAGCAGAACTTGTGGTAGGCGATACGATAGATTTATATGCAGCATTTTCAAAATACAATACAATTTATCAATTACGAAATAATAGCAGCGCTGATTACATTGAAGTTGAGCCGCCTATTGTTGATTCTATTGATACGTCCATTACATTTCCGATTGCCTCATGGGCAGGTACGAATGTTACGGTGACCGCAGGTAATGCAATCTATGCGGATCTAGATACTGCTAATGATAGTCTTGATGCATCAGCAGTTCTTACGCACTCGACCGGAAACCTACCTCTTTTAACCTTGTCTTCCGGTAAGACGATTGGGTATAATAATAGTCCGGCAGGGACTTATTATCAGCTGAGCCTGAACACTGCTCAGTATGGTAATATTGGACTGAGCTTAAAACTTAGAAGTTCAGCTACGGGGCCAAAGAATTTTAAAGTACTTTATAGTACAACCGGAGAGTCGGGAACATTTGTAGAAGCAAGTGCTACTGTGTTCAGTATTACGACTAAGGGTGTATATGAAAGCTTTTCAACTACATTACCAGCAGATGCCAATAAGTGCAGTAACCTTATTGTACGTATTCAGGTAGCAGACAGTGTATCAGTAGGTAACGGAACGATTGCTTCTGGTGGAACAAATTATATGACAGAAATTAAGGTCATAGGAAATCCGGCAGTTTCAAGTACAATCGCAGGATATCCAACCATTAGTCCTGCCAATACCTTGACCTTAATGGGTCAGGACATCACGATTACTTCTGCAACTAAGGGAGCATCGATTTATTATACGGTCAATGGCGGCGCAGAGATGTTATATGACAGTGCCAACAAACCGGTCATCACAGCCTTCCCTTATAAAATATCAGCTTATGCCGTAAAAGACGGACTTACCAACAGTATTAAGATTTCTAGGACCTATACGCAGGCGCAGGTAGTGGCTGTTACATCCAGTAAAAATGGTGGTCCTGTCACGCTTAATACTAAAATTCTTCTAAATACCGAAACAGCTGGAGCAGCACTTATGTATTCTACCGATGATGGTGCTACCTGGCTGGAATATATTGCAGCTAACGGAATTGTATTAAATACATTACCAATTACGATTAAAGCAAAAGCAGTTCTAGCGGGATATCTGGACAGCGAAATAAGTACTTTTGCTTTTACTTTAAAGGAAAATGTAAATTATAGCGTATATTTCGGACAAATCCATTCCCATACGACCTATTCGGACGGAGCAGGAACTTGTGCTGAAGCTTTCGCTTATGCGAAGAATATAGCAGAGCAGATTGATTTCCTGGCAATAACAGATCATTCCAATTCCTTTGACAATCCATCCACGGCAACTATTTTAAATGGTTCCATGAGTACGGAATGGGTAGAAGGACATACCTTGGCGGATTCCTATACTGATAATACTTTTGTTGGGATTTATGGGTATGAGATGACCTGGTCCAATGGACTTGGACACATGAATACCTATAATACAGATGGTTTCCAGACAAGAGAACAGGCAGGTTATAATACCTATTCTACTGCACTTGCTAATTATTATGCGGCACTTAAAACCGATATGGATTCTATCAGTATGTTTAATCATCCGGGAACTACGTTTGGTGACTTCGAAAGCTTTTCTCATTATGATGAGACAATTGACGGTTTGATCTCATTGATTGAGGTTGGCAACGGAGAAGGAGCAGTTGGAAGTTCAGGTTATTTTGCTTCTTATGAATTTTATACTCAGGCACTTGATCGTGGTTGGCATCTTGCACCTACGAATAACCAAGATAATCATAAGGGAGTCTGGGGCGATGCAAATACGGCAAGAACCGTTATTCTCGCAGACAGCTTGACTAGAGAAAATATTTATGATGCATTAAGGAATATGAGAACTTATGCAACAGAAGATAACGACCTTGCGATTAACTATACATTAAATAATGAAATCATGGGTACCGTTATGGATACAAAACCAGCTGATGTTGCTATCAAAGTTGTGGTTAATGATCCTACCGATACAGCAATCGGTAACGTAGAAGTTATTGTAAATGGAGGCCTCAGCATTGCTTCACAGATCGTGGCAGACAATGATGAAACTGTTACCTTTAATCTAACGCCTGATTATTCGTATTACTACATACGAATCACGGAAAGTGACGGAGATATCGCCGTTACTGCTCCGGTATGGATCAGCGATGTAGAAGCAATGGGAATTACAAGCGTTACTACCAGCACGGCATTGCCAATTAAAGATAAAGCAGTTACTGTTACGGCAAAACTTTATAACAATGAAATAGATCCACTTACAATTAACAGCATGGAATTCTCAGTAGATGGAACGACGATTCATACCGCTGATTTAGCTGCTGCAGGAATTACAGCGGTTACTACCGGCAAGACGGTTAGTTATTCCTTTGATTATACCCATGCTTTTGTAGGGGCAGTTTCCATTAATGCAGTTGTCAATGCAACGATTGATGGAGTGGTTAAAGTATTCCATAGCACTTTGAAATTAGAATATTCGGATCCAGCTATGGTCACCAATGTCATTGTAGATGGAACGCATTACAACGATTATGTATCGGGTTACTATAGTGGCAATATGGGCAATTTTACAGCACTTGCTGCTGGTAAAATGACGCAGGTCACGGTTGTAAAAGATGCAATTACTGCAGAGATGCTGGCAAATTGTGATTTGTTAGTTATCTCGGCTCCGGCAAAGAAAACAAGTGCAGGTGCTTATGTACCATCGCATTTTGAGGATTCTTTCATTGCACTTGTAAAAACATATACCGATAATGGCGGAGATATCATCGTCTGCGGACTTGCAGATTATCAGGATACGGCAGACAGTCAGTCTACAACAGAAATTAATAAGCTGTTAGCAGCAATTGGTGCAACTACTAAGATTAACAGTGATGAAGCTTACGATACTGTAAATAACGGAGGCAGTCCATACCGCCTGTATCTGACGAATTTCAATACCTCTTCAGAATACATGGAAGGAATAGCAGCCGGACAGGTATACAGTCAATATAGCGGATGTACGGTACTTCTAGATAGCACCGCTGTTGGCGCAGGAACTGCAGAATACCTTGTAAAGGGTCATGCTACTACCTATTCGATTGACACTAAGACCTTCGGTGGTAATTATACTGAAATTCCAATGGGTGAGGCTGTTATACTTGCTAGGGAAAGTCTTGCCAGCGGTAGTAATGTATTTGTTGCCGGCGGAGTATTCATGTCGAACTTTGAAGTAGCAGTTACGATGGATAATGCAGGAACGCTACCTTATTGCAACCGTAACATCTGCCTCAATATTTTAGCATCCGTAAAGAAAGAAATAGCAGTCAGCACAGTAGCAGAGACACGTGCAGGAGTACTTGGCAGCGTATACGCAGTAGAAGGTATCGTTACGGCAGGAACTACTTCAGGAAATGCTTTCTTTGACACTATTTATGTTCAGGATGCAACTGGTGGAATCAATATATTCCCGATCAATTCAGGAAATATATTAGTCGGACAAAAGGTAAAGGTTGTGGGCTACCTGAGCAGTTATCTTGGAGATTTGGAACTCAAGGTAATTGAAGCTACGGTCACGGACACCTCTCTTAATCCACTCGCTGCAACAGAGGTAACAACCAAAGAAGCAATGGATTACACCGTAAACGGTGGAAAATTAATCAAAATAAAGGGTGTCGTAGAAGATATTATTATCAAAAATTCAGTTGTAGAAACAATAATAATCAAAGATGAAAGCGATACGGCAGCAAGAGTATTTATTGACGGATACATTGGATATTCTGATGTAAACAGTGTTAAGCTGGAGGATCTCTTTAAAGTAGGAGATACCATCAGTGCAGTCGGTCTGGCATCTTACGATACGGAAGGTGCAAGAATTCGAGTGCGTGACCGCAGCGAGATTCTGTTTGTAAAAGCAGCTCCAATCATTTATGAAACGGATATTTCCTATGCCGGTGGTAATTGTACGACTACATTATTTGCAACGAAGGATCAAGGTCATATTACAGCTCTTGTTCAGATTGATGCTGAGGCACTTCTGTTGAAAGCAAAGGCAGAAGCATCGAGAAGGAGACCGTTACCAGTAATCATTCCAATCAGCAATGCAGCCTTTGAAGAAGAGGTAAAGAAGGCGGATGTAGTTGATGTTGACATTACAATCATCCTGCCAACAAGCGTTCTTAACAGTGACATAATAAACATTAAGAACATTATTATGAATTCCGCTCTCTTACAGGCAGCAGGAGCTGGAAATAAGAGCATCACTGTATCTGTTAAGGATGAAAATGAAAAAGTAATGTATTCCTGGAGTTTTGCAGGTACTGATTTGGCAAAGATCGTAAGCTTAAAAGATGTCAATCTTTCATTATCTGTTAATGAACCGGATAAGAAATTCAAGAATGACAGAAATATTTTTAACGGTAAAGGAATCAAAGATAACAACGTTCTCGTCATTGATTTTAATCATTCGGGTACATTGCCTGCACCTGCTGATATGAAGATTTATGTAGGGAATGCAATTGATACTTCATCCAAATACGGATTAAAGCTTAATGGTAATGCTTACGTGTATTACTATAACAGCAAGACCGGAAAATTGGAAACTTTACCATTTGGTACCGAGTGCTTTATTGATGCGGAAGGTTATCTGACATTTGAGATCATTCACTGTTCTGATTATGTAGTCCTTCCTAAAAAAGCAGATAAGAGAATTGTAGCGACCTTACTTGATCAGGTTAAAATCTCAATTGAACGTGAAAGACTAAGTCTGAGGGGAAATAAGAATTCTGCTGTCATTACAGCGGAGTTACCGGACACCTTAGAATTGGTAGAGAATCTTTCAGATGAGACTTTGTTTGATTGTATCGGAGCAGTAACGCTTACCTATACTTCCAGTAATCTAAGGGCAGTCAAAGTAGATGATGCTGGTAAGGTTACCGCTGTTGGCAGAGGAATCGCCATCGTCAGTGTAAAGGTTCGTCTTTATAATGATGAGACTAAGACAATCCGTTATCTGATTACGGTTAAATAAAGTGATTTTATGAAATGTTGATTTATTATTTGGTTACAATAACATAAATTAATGAGAGGACGATCTATTATTTGATTACAGTAGCCTAATCTTATGAGATAATACAATATCTGATTATAGTAGCATAATCTGATAAGATGAAACCTTATTTATTTTCACAAGGCTGCCTTCGGTAACGACTCAGTTTATACTTCCTGAGTTATTGTACCTGAAGGTAGCCTTATGTGTTCCTATGGGGGAAAACAGAAGTAGCAATTTTCTTATATTAATAGGTGACACAAGTAGCATGTAGTACATAATTCAAGCTGAAATATAAGGGAATCTGATTTTGCTGTGTCAAATTATGAGGTTTCAGACAATATTTAGGAATAACACATTATTTACTTATTATCATAAATAGGATAAAATTATATTAGCTCATAATAATAAAGATTTTGATTAAGGGGAGCACAAAAGGAAGATAATAAATAATACCGGAGGACTTTACAATATGGGGGTTACTAAAAACAGACAATCACTGGAGACTATACAGATCATGGCGGCAAAAGCATTTCCAGATCAAAGTATTATAGAATTAAGCGAATTAACGGAGGGTTTATGCAACGTAGCTTATCTGTTGCTTCTTGATAGCGGTAAAAAAGCAATACTGAAAATTGCGCCAAAGGACAAACATACACTACTGACGAATGAAGTGAATATGATGAAGGCTGAAATAATGGCTATGCAGCTTTCCCGTGAACATACGGATGTACCCGTAGCAGAAGTATATCTATATGATGATACCCGTATGATATGTGACAGCGAGTATTTTTTTATGGAAGTACTGGAAGGTCAAAGCTATTATTCAGTGAAGAATACTCTTACACCAGAAGTGATTTGTCAGGTGGATTATGAGATCGGACGGATTGAGAAGGCAATAACTTCTGTAAAAGGTAATAAATTCGGACTTATGGGTGATGCAGAACATTGGGCGGATAATCTATATGATATGACATACCGCATGTTAAGTGGGGTGCTTCAGGATGCAATGGCAAAAAATATAGTAATCGGGTTTTCGTCTGAGGAGATTCTCGCTGAACTTACAATAGATAAAAACTGCTTTCTTGAAGTGACTCAAGCAGCTTTTGTACATTGGGACATGTGGGAAGGCAATATATTTATAAAAGATGGACATGTATGCGGTATTATTGACTGGGAACGGGCTATGTGGGGTGATGCCCTGATGGATGACCGTTTCAGAAGACATACCAGAAATGATGATTTCCTGAAAGGATATGGGCAGAAAGATTTTTCGATGGAAGAAATCCGAAGAATTTGTTGGTATGATGTATTTTTGTATCTGACTATGATGACAGAAGGTGCGTATAGAGAATATGAGGATGATGGACAATATCAGTGGGTAAAGCCACTGTTTGAAGCATCTTTTTGTGAAGTACAAAACAGAATATAATTTGTGAGAATCAGCATTCGATACCAAAGATGAAACTTGAGAGATATGCCGTGATATCAATGTTCAAAATTGATTTATATTTAGCTGTATGGAAGGAGACATGAAATCAATGAATTTATTATCTCTATTTTCGTTTTTTAATTTCGTCTGTTTTTTACTTTCCATCCTATACTTATTTAGAATAACTACAAGAAGCAAAGAAGTAAAAGCATTTATTCTGACAAATTTAAGCTTGGCAATCTGGACTTTTGCCTATACATTTTTCTATGTAGCTGGGAATAAGGAAATGGCATGGTTTTGGCATAAAATAGGAATTATAGGCGGTTATGGCTTTCCCTGTTTTTCGGTATATTATTATTTGGTTCTTACGAAAACACTTGATCGGGTGAGGAAACCATTTCGATATCTTCTTTTTGTTATTATACCTATTCTGTTAGCTAGTATTAATTTATTATCGCCAAATACATCCTGTGCGACAGACCTTGTCAGAAGCACAAGCGGGCTCGGATGGACCTATATCAACTCTCCGAAATCAATTCTATATTGGGTTTACATCATTTATGTTTTCTTGTATTTTAGTTTTGGATTTTATTTGGTAGCAAAATGGGGAAGAAATACGAATGTAAAACAGTATCAAACACAGTCTAAAATTTTAGTGTATTTATTTGGATTTGTATTAAGTTTAGGTATGATTACAGATTTTGTACTGCCTATGTTCACGAGCATACTGCCTCCGACTGCTAATTTATTATTAGTTTTTGTAATCTATGGTGATTGGCTGATTTTAGACCGATATAGTTTTTTTTCAGTATCCCAAAGGAGCAATTCTCATATTATACTTAATACGATTACAGATGCTGTCATCATGATAAATGGGCAGAGACAAATCGTTAGAGTGAACCCAGCTACTACAGAAATGTTTGGTTATGCAGCGAAAGATCTGATCAATAAAGATAGTTCCGTTATTTTTCTTGATAAAGAACGACAGGAAGAATATATTGCAGATTTAATAAAAAAGAAAAGAATTAAGAATAAAGAAGCAGATATTATAGCTGCAGATGGCAGAATTATCACTACCATTATATCTGCGTCCGTGGCAGAAGACGGCAATCATGATTTTTTGGGAATCGTAGTATCTTTCCATGATATTACAGAGCGTAAGAAGATGGAAAGAATGTGGAAGGAAGAAAAGGAAAAATATAAGAAGCTTGCGAAGGATTATTTGAAACTTGCGAATTATGATGTTCTAACCGGATTACCTAATCGACGTATGTTTTTTGATACAATTAAAAAGACACATTCAGAAACTGGCGACAAACAATCCTGCTTCACGTTGATTTTTATGGATTTAAATAGGTTCAAACAAATCAATGATCAATATGGTCATGATGTAGGTGATAAGATTTTAATTGAAACAGCGAACCGTCTTAGTAAATGTATCGATAAGGATGATCTCCTGGCGCGTCTAGGAGGAGATGAATTTGTTATACTGATTCCTGATCACATCTCAAATTCATTTGCTGAAAAAAGAATTGAATTTATCAAAAATCAATTTGTCGATCCAATTATTATAAATGATATGTTGTACAAAATTTCGATTGCAGTAGGATATGCTTTATTTCCAAATGAAAACCATAATATTGATGAGTTGTTTCGTGATGCAGATATCGCGATGTATAGGGACAAACAGGTTTCTGAATCTGATGTAGAAGAGACAACTTGAGTGATTGGGTTGGATAGGTCCTATATTTTACTGAAGTGTTAGAATTAAGATTTGTCAGAGAATGAAAGCAGGTAGCAGTTAATGGGGAATAAACAATTTGAAACAAATCTTACGGAGGGAAGCGTACCAAAGCAGCTAATCAAATTCGCTCTTCCATTTGTGATTTCTAATCTGATACAGTCATTGTATTCTGTGGCAGATATGATTATTGTCGGTAATTTTGCAGGATCGGAGAGCATGAACGGTGTTACTCAAGGATCTCAAATGACAATGCTGGTAACTAATGCGATTGCCGGTCTTTCTGTCGGAGGAATTGTACTGATCGGCCAGTATCTTGGAGCCGGACGTCGCAAAGAACTGAAAGATACGATAGGTACACTTTTGACAACACTTGGGGTACTTTCGATTGCAATCACTCTTTTGATGCTGATATTGCGTCATTCATTGCTTAATGTTATGAATGTTCCGACAGGTGTAGTATATGAGGAAGCCCTGCGTTATTATACTGTAACCACATGTGGCACGATATTTATATTTGGCTATAATGCGCTAAGTGCTATCATGCGCGGGATGGGAGACAGCAGGACACCGCTTAAATTTGTTGGAATAGCCTGTGTAATCAATGTCGCTCTTGATATTCTCCTTGTAGGGCCTTTTGGAATGGGTGCTTTTGGTGCAGCTATTGCAACAGTAGCGTCTCAGGCTATCAGCATGATTTTGTGTATCCTGTATCTGAAGCGAAATGAATTTATTTTTGATTTCAACCTTCAATCTTTTGGGTTTCATATCAAGGAGTTGAAACTGCTGCTAAAAGTTGGATTTCCAACGATGATTAATAATATAACAATCAGCATCTCTTTCTTGTTTATTCTTTCACTTGTGAACAGGATCAGCGATATCGCAGGTTCTGCAGTCGGTGCAGTTGGACGTATTAATGCATTTGCTATCCTGCCGGCAATTGCCATGAGCTCAGCAGTCAGTGCAATGGTTGCCCAGAATATAGGAGCTGGAAAGATAGAAAGAGCTATCAAGACCATGCGCACAGGGATGACGATAACGTTTATCATCAGTGCTATTATTTTTGCATTAACGCAGATGTTTCCCGAATTTTTACTCAACTTATTTCTTGATCAGCGCGATGCGAATTATTCGCAGTATATCAGGGATGGTAAGGCATACCTGAGGACCTTCAGCTTTGATTATCTGGTGGTGCCCTTTCATTTCTGCCTAAACGGATTATTCATTGGCTCAGGGAATACTAGATTTGCGTTGTTTAATGGAATGCTTGCATCTGTGTTAATTCGTATCCCTGCAAGCTATTTCTTTGGTATGACGCTTGGACTTGGAATTACTGGAGTGGGGCTTGGAGCACCAAGCGCTTCTGCTGTTTCCAGCATAATATGCGTGATCTTCTTTGCAATGGGGACTTGGAAAAAGCAGAAAATCATCATGAGAAATTAAATTAATAGAAATGCGAAGTCGTCAGATGAATAATTTGACGACTTTTTTTGCGTTTTTCATAAAAACGGTCATAAACGGTCAAATTATATTACTGCAAATATTGAATAATCCCTTGAAAACAAAAGAAATTAAGAAAATATATACGAATGGCATGATTAAATGTACAATATGCACAAATACATGGCTGATAATTTGTAAAAATATTTGACTGAAAGTGATTTACAATGAACGAAAATGATGATATATTGACTTTGTTAAGAAAACATATAAATAATTAGAATCCTACAATAATAAAACTTAGAAAGTTGGGAGTAATCATGTTAGCTGAAGAAAGATTTTCTGAAATCCTTAAAATTATCGAGGAACGAAAAAGAGTGACAGCACAGGAACTGACCGATTTACTAAATACATCTGAATCGACGATTCGAAGAGACTTAACCTTACTGAATAAACGGGGAATGCTAAAAAAGATTCATGGCGGAGCGATGGCGATTGATATGACATTCTATGCTAAGGATGATACCGTAGAAGCCAGGCAGATGATGAACCAGTCAGAGAAAACAGCAATCGCAAAATATGCAGCTTCATTAATTGAAGCAGATGATTTCGTATATATTGATGCAGGCACGACAACAGAATTGATGATTGATTTCATTACAGTCAAGAATGTGACTTTTGTTACGAACGGTATGGTGCATGCAAGAAAATTAGTGAAAAGCGGAAATACCGCTTATATGCTCGGAGGAGAACTAAAAAGTTCCACAGATGCGGTGGTCGGAGATGTTGCAACAAAGCAGCTTTCCAGATACAACTTCACGAAAGGATTTTTTGGAACGAATGGAGCAAGAATCGATACTGGATTTAGTACTCCGGAAGTGAATGAAGCAATGGTAAAGAGCATGGCGTTTGAACATTGCAGTGAAAGATACGTGCTGTGTGATCCTTCCAAGTTCAATCAGATAGCACCAATTACCTTTGCGGATTTTAATAAAGCACAAGTAATCACAACAGTAATCAAAGACGCAACTTACAGAAACTGTTCAAATATATTGGAGGTTGGAATATGATTTATACGGTAACATTTAATCCATCCCTGGATTATATCATCCATATGGAAGATTTAACCCCAGGACTGATCAACAGGTCCAACAGTGAATATTTTTTAGCTGGGGGAAAAGGTATCAATGTATCTATAGTACTGAAAAACCTGGGAATGGAAAGTACAGCACTTGGATTTGTTTCAGGATTTACTGGTGAAGAGATTGAAAGAGAAGTGAAAAACTTTGGATGTCTTACCGATTTCATACATCTGAAAGAAGGTAATTCCAGAATCAATATTAAAATGACCACAAATACCGGAGAAGAGACAGCGGTAAATGGTCAAGGTCCAATCATCAGTGTACAGAATATTGAAGATCTTATGAGCAGACTGGAAAAACTGCAGAACGGAGATGTTCTAGTTCTTGCAGGGAGTATTCCAAGTTCTCTGCCAGAAAATATATATGAAAATATCATGGCTAGAATAGCAGATAAACATATAAAAACAATCGTAGATGCTACCGGAAATCTGCTGGTCAATGTTTTGAAATATTCACCTTTTATGATTAAACCTAATGTTCATGAACTTGGAGAAATCTTTGAAACTGAACTGGAGACTCACGAGGAAATCATTGAACATGCGAAAAAACTTCAAGCTATGGGTGCACGAAATGTTCTGGTATCAATGGCCGGAGACGGGGCTATCTTATTATCGGAAGAAGGAAAAGTATATTTCAGAGAAGCACCGAAAGGAAAGCTGGTAAATTCAGTTGGTGCCGGAGATTCCATGGTAGCAGGATTTATTACCGGATATCTGAAATACAATACCTATATTGATGCTTTTGAAATGGGAATTGCATCAGGAAGTGCAAGTGCCTTTTCGGAGTTCCTTGCTACGAAAGAAGAAGTAAATGAAATTTTAACTGTACTCCGGAATACAAGGAATCAATAGGAATTGTAAGGAACTTAATGAGTTAAATAAATTAGTTAGAACGGTAAGAAATAAAATTGTTATTTATTGCAACACTGTGAAATAAATTTAATAACATAAAGGAGGTTCAGGTATGAGAATTACTGATTTACTGGTCAAAGAAGGAATCCGGTTGGATGAGAAAGCATCCAATAAGTCTGAAGCTATTAACAAGATTGTTGATCTGATGGTAGGAACTGGACGGATTTCTGATGAAGAGGTATATAGGAAGGGAGTATTTGCTCGCGAAGAAGAAGGAACTACCGGTATTGGAGAAGGTATTGCGATCCCCCATTGTAAATCATCAGCAGTAAAAAGTGCGGGATTAAGTGCAATGGTTTTTAAAGACGGAGTAGATTTCGATTCGTTAGATGGTAATCCGGTTTATTTGATGTTTTTAATTGCAGCACCGGATACAAAAGATAACGTACATCTTGATGTACTGAGTCGTTTATCCATTCTATTAATGGACGAGAATTTTGCAAAAAATCTACGGAACGCAGAAACAGTAGAACAATTTTTACAGTACATCGATGATGCTGAGCAAAAAAAATATGGGGAGACTACTAAAAATATGGAAAAAACAAACTGTAATTTACTCGCGGTTACCGCATGTCCTACCGGAATTGCACATACTTATATGGCGGCAGAAGCCTTGGAGAAAAAAGCAAAAGAACTTGGGGTAAGCATTAAAGTTGAAACAAATGGCTCTGGTGGAGCGAAAAATGTACTAACGGCACAGGAAATTGCAGCTGCAGACTGTATTATCATAGCGGCAGATACGAAAGTTGAAATGGGACGTTTTAACGGTAAGAAAGTAATTATTACAAAGGTATCAAGTGGTATTAACAAAGCACAGGAATTGATTGATAGAGCGATGAGTGGAGATGTTCCTATTTATCAACATACTGGATCAATGCAGAGTTCATCTTCAGACAAAGAAGGAAATAGTATTGGACACACAATTTATAAACATTTGATGAGCGGAGTATCTCATATGCTGCCTTTCATTGTTGGTGGAGGTATCCTGATTGCAATGGCATTTTTATTTGACGATTATTCCATTGATCCATCAAATTTCGGATCGAACACTCCGGTCGCTGCTTTCTTTAAGACAATAGGTGGATCGGCATTTGGCTTTATGCTTCCGATATTAGCAGGATATATTGCGATGAGTATTGCTGATAGAC
>JBASOB010000514.1:0-13910 GCA_049657865.1 Mobilitalea sp. | reverse complement strand
ATATTGAATGTATTGTGAAAGAAATCATTTCACTAGGCAGTCATGATATGTTCTTAGCAGAGGTCGTGAATGTTGCGGTGGATAAGAAACTAATTGATAGCACCGGAAGATTTCGTCTTAATCAAGCAGGATTAACCGTTTATTCTCATGGCGAGTATTATGGCCTCGGCGATTATATTGGGAAATTTGGATATTCCGTGAAGAAGAGAACAGGCGAGGAAGATTCCAAAACCAGAATGACGGTTAAGACAGAAGAAGATAAACAAAGAAATATTTCCACGATTAAAACGAGAGAAAAAAAGTCGAAGAAAGCAAGAGAAGGCTGTCTTCAAAATAGAAAGACATCAAAAATATCAGAATATAGATCTAAAGATGATACAGCATCCAATTCTTCAGAATATAAACCTAAAGATAATTCAGTATCCAAACCTTCAGAATATAAACCTAAAGATGATACAGTATCCAAACCTTCAGAATATAAACCTAAAGATGATACAGCTTACAAGCCTTCAGAATTCAAATCGAAAAATAAAATCAAATCAAAAAATAAGAATAAATAATTTTAAAATTTAAATATTGATATAATTATGTAACTAAATCACTAAAAAGCAAATTGACATCTGTATATAATAAGGTATAATATTCCTCGTTAGTTTTTAAATCTCGAGTAAGGGATTGCGATAAAATATTTTAATCAATTAGATTTGTTTTAAGTATCCAATCCTGGAAAGATGATTGGAATAATTGCTTCATGTAGTCTGATATATTTATTAACAAGGAATCACATAATAGAAAGGAAGAGCAAAATGAGCGAATGTAGTCATGATTGTGATAGCTGCCAGACAAGCTGCAGCGAGAAGAAAGATGTTAAAAATGAATTTGCTGTTGAACTTAATGAAATGAGCAGCGTTAAAAAAGTAATTGGAGTTGTTAGTGGAAAGGGAGGCGTTGGTAAATCTTTAGTAACTTCCCTGCTAGCTGTAATGATGAATAGAAGAGGTTTTCGTACCGCAATTCTAGACGCGGATATTACCGGACCTTCCATACCGAAAGCGTTTGGATTAAAAGGAAAAGCACAGGGAAATGAACTTGGTTTATTTCCTATGGAGACCCAAACAGGCATTCAGGTTATGTCAATCAATCTATTACTGGATCATGAGACGGATCCTGTCGTTTGGAGAGGTCCTGTAATCGCCGGAACAGTGAAACAATTCTGGTCAGATGTAATATGGAGTGAAGTTGACTATATGTTTGTGGATATGCCACCAGGAACAGGTGATGTTCCTCTTACCGTATTTCAGTCATTGCCATTAGACGGAATTATCATTGTAACCTCCCCACAGGAGTTAGTATCCATGATTGTAGGGAAAGCAGTGAAAATGGCTAAGATGATGGACATTCCTATCCTTGGAATTGTTGAAAACATGTCTTACTTTATCTGCCCTGACTGCAATAAGGAGTATTCCATCTTTGGTGAAAGCCATATTGAGGAGATTGCAGCAAAACATGATATTACTACCTTTGCAAAACTTCCAATCAACCCAAAGGTTGCAGCAGCATGCGACAAGGGTATGATAGAATTATTTGAAGGTGACTGGTTAGATAAAATGGCCGATACTTTAGAAAAAATATAGTTTATAAGGCATAATATCACAATGATACATAATAATAATGCAAACAAATAGAAGCATAATATTTTAAGATTCAATTAGGAAAGAGCAGTGGGTGTAACTATGTTTAAGAAAAACGACATCATATTATTTGTCATTGCAATTCTACTTGGCTTAGCAGTAATATTTTTTATCAATATTACGAAGACAGAAGGCAGTAAAGTAATAGTGACTGTAGATGGAGCTGTGGTGAAATCATTTCCATTAAATGAAGATACACTTTATACCGTCGATACGGAAGATGGATATAATACATTTGAGATAAAGGATGGTTATGTGAAAATGATAGAAGCAAACTGCCCGGACAAAATTTGTGTGAATCACAATAAAATTCATTATGATAATGAGACTATCGTATGCCTTCCGAATAAAGTGGTACTTGAAATTGTCGGTGGTGAAGAGGATGAAGTTGATATTATTGCAAACTAATAAGGAGTTACGATGAAATCCAAAAAAATAGCAACCTATGGTCTGCTCATAGCATTAGCTTTTATTCTTAGTTTTATTGAAACATTAATCCCTATCCCGGTTCCTATTCCAGGAATCAAGCTTGGGCTTGCTAATTTAGTTGTTGTCACCGCATTATATACGATGGGAGCAAAAGATGCATTTATCTTATCGATTATAAGAGTTATTATGGTAGGCTTCAGTTTTGGCAGCCTTTCTACAATGATATTTAGTTTGGCTGGAGGTATATTAAGCTGGTTTTTTATGATGATTTTTAAAAAGACAAAATTATTTAGTATGACTGGTGTTAGTATTATCGGTGGTATTGCTCATAATGTAGGTCAGATAGCAGTGTCCATATTAATTGTCAAGAATGTAAATATCATATATTATCTGCCCTTTTTGCTAATTTCAGGAGTAATCTCAGGTGCAGTCATTGGTATTTTGGGAGGTATTATCGCAAAAAGGATTCGTGTTTCTTAATCTTTGATATTAATTTAACGAAGAAAAATTAGAAACTTTTGGTTGACCGAACTATTGTATAATCTCTAAAAATATGGTATTATTCTCTTGTAATGTTATTCGTAAAATTTCGTAGAAATACCAATTTGCGAATATGAGAAAAAGAAAAAAATAATATTACAGGAGGAAATTTTTTATGAAAAAGATTTTGAAAAAAGTAGTACCGTTTTTATTATTAACAACACTTGTATTTGCATTAACAGGGTGCAGCTCAAGTAAGAGTGATACTTATGAAGTCGCACTTATCACAGACAAAGGTAACATCGATGACAAGTCCTTTAACCAGGGAGCTTGGGAAGGTGTTGTAGAATTTACGGAAGCTAACAAAATCACACATCAGTACATCAAACCAGAAGAAGCATCCGATGCAGGTTATCTTGCAGCTATCGACCTTGCTGTAACTGGTGGAGCTAAAGTTATTGTAACACCTGGATACCTTTTTGAGGTTCCAATCTATGAAGCTCAGACAAAGTATCCTGACGTTAAGTTCATTCTTTTAGATGGTTCTCCTCATACAGCAGATTATGCTACATTTGAAACAAAATCAAATGTTTCAAGTGTTATGTATTCAGAAGAACAATCCGGTTACCTTGCTGGTTATGCAGCTGTTACTGACGGCATGACAAAACTTGGTTTTATGGGTGGAATGGCTGTTCCTGCTGTTCAGGCATTTGGTTATGGATATCTTCAAGGCGCTGAAGCTGCTGCTAACACACTTGGTTTAGGCGATGGTTCTATCTCTGTAATCTATCACTATACCGGTGACTTTGCAGAAACTGATACTAACAAAGCAATGGCTAAGACGATTTATCAAGAAGGTACCGAAGTTATATTTGCTTGCGGTGGTTCCGTAGGTAAGAGCGTTATGGCTGCAGCTGCTGAGTCAGATGCAAAAGTAATCGGTGTAGACGTTGATCAAAGATATGATAGCGATACAGTTATCACATCAGCTATGAAGGGCCTTGGAGCTTCTGTAGTTGCAGTTCTTGATTCAATCTACAAATCTGACAGCTGGGCAACTTATGCTGGAACAACAACAACTTTCAATGCAGCTAATGATGGCGTTGGTCTTCCTACCATAGTTATTGGTGATGACAAAGCAGATGCATTTGATAGATTTACTACATTCAATAAAGCAGCTTATGATACTGTTTATGCAACACTTGTAGATGGTTCCGTAGCACCTGTAAGAACATTTACAGTAGCAGATCCTAATGGTTATGCTACATCAGAAGAACTTGTTGCAAACTTAGGCCTTGTAAAGGTAGCTGTTGAAACAAGACAGTAATTCAAAGATTTATTTTTGTAGATTAATTTACCATACTATAAAGCATATTGGCTTTTGCCATATGGATATAGGTAAGCGGAGAATCATTCGTTTGTCATAAATAAAAGTATGTAAAGAGGGGGGGAAGGGCAATTATCTTTTCCCCCTATTCTAAATAAGAAGATGATATAGAAAATGCCTTGATTCATAATGTTGTTATAAAAGAATTCTAGAGTTAAGAATTTCTGCTGTATAAAAGTTGGAGTAGCATACAAAAGCAGGTCAAACATTCATAAGTATAGATTGCGTTAATATATTTAATGATGGAAACATGCTTGATATGTATAACAATTGAAAGTACCATGGATTACTATATGATTGGTGCTTTACTATTAAGATGAAAATAATTGTGAGGTTGACGTGGAAAATTATATTATTGAAATGCTTCATATAAGAAAAGAATTCCCCGGCATTATAGCAAATGATGATATAACCCTTCAACTAAAAAAGGGTGAAATCCATGCTCTGCTTGGAGAAAACGGTGCTGGAAAATCCACACTGATGAGTGTACTTTTTGGCCTTTATCAGGCTGAAAAGGGCGAAATTAAAAAGAACGGTCAGCTTGTTGACATCAACAATCCTATTGCAGCAAATAATCTGGGAATTGGAATGGTGCATCAACATTTTAAACTTGTTGAAATATTTACTGTTCTTGAAAATATCATTCTTGGCGTTGAACCGAATAAAATGGGCTTTATTCAAAAGAAAGAAGCCAGAGATAAGGTAATTAAACTCAGTAAACAGTATGGACTGCAAGTAGATCCGGATGCTGTTATTGAAAAAATATCGGTTGGAATGCAACAACGAGTTGAGATTTTAAAGATGCTATACCGTGATAATGATATTTTGATTTTTGATGAACCGACAGCAGTCTTGACACCACAAGAAATTGAAGAGCTGATGGATATTATGCGAGGCTTTGCAAAAGAAGGTAAATCAATCTTGTTTATCACCCACAAACTGAATGAGATTATGGCGGTTGCGGATCGTTGTACTGTACTTCGTAAGGGAAAATGCATCGGCACAGTTGAAATAAATAAAACAACTAAAGAAGAATTATCCCATATGATGGTTGGCAGAGATATTAATTTTACAGTAGATAAAAAAGATATTCCACCAAAAGAAGTTGTTCTTACCTTGAAAAATATTACGGTTGCATCAAAAAGAAGTAAGAAAGATGCTGTTAAGAATGTTTCCTTTGAAGTAAAAGCAGGTGAAATCGTCTGTCTTGCAGGAATTGAAGGCAATGGACAAACCGAATTAGTTTCAGCTCTTACCGGCCTTGAGAAGATGAGCAAGGGTGAAATCACCATATGTGGACATGATATCACCAAGGCTTCTATTCGTGAGCGCTCCAAAGAGGGTATTAGTCACATTCCGGAAGATCGCCACAAGTATGGATTGGTTCTTGATTATTCACTAGAGGATAATATCGTATTAGAGCGTTATTGGCAGCCTGAGTTTCAGAAAAACGGATTCTTAAGAAGACCGGCAATTCGATCCTATGCAGAAAAATTAATTCAGCAGTATGATATTAGAAGCGGACAAGGACCAGTGACAGCAGCACGGAGTATGTCCGGCGGTAATCAACAGAAAGCAATATTGGCCAGAGAGATTGATAAGAAGCATGAACTGTTAATCGCAGTTCAGCCTACGAGAGGTCTGGATGTAGGAGCAATCGAATACATTCATAAGCAACTGATTGCTACGAGAGATGCAGGTAAAGCAATACTTCTGGTATCACTCGAATTAGACGAGGTAATGAATGTGAGTGACCGTATTCTTGTTATGTATGAAGGCGAGATAGTGGGAGAACTTGATCCGAAAAAATGCACGATACAAGAACTTGGACTTTATATGTCAGGCGCTAAACGTAATGTGGTAAAGGAGAGCGAACATGCAGAATAATGAATTTTCATTTAAAAAAATCACAAAAAGCAAAGCTTTTTCTTCCTTTACCGCAGCACTTCTTGCTATTGCATTAGGACTGATTTTTGGCTTTATTGTTATGATGATAGCAAGTCCGTCCAATGCACTCCCGGGTTTTAGTAAAGTCCTTTTAGGCGGATTTTCCCGTATGGGTGATGTGTTCTATTTTGCAACTCCAATTATTATGACTGGTTTATCCGTAGGTTTTGCATTTAAAATGGGTCTATTTAATATCGGTGCTTCCGGACAATATACGATGGGAATGTTCTTTGCCTTATATGTTGGATTTATGGTAGATTTACCTACCGGATTCCACTGGATCGCATGTGTTCTTGCAGGAATGATTGGCGGAATGATCTGGGGATTCATACCAGGAATCTGTAAAGCACTATTTAATGTAAATGAAGTTATTACCTCCATTATGTTCAACTACATCGGCATGTATCTTGTAGATATGTGGGTGCAGGGAAATGCAACGATGTATGTTTCCTCCAAGACCAGAACTTCATATTTACCGGCTTCTGCTCAAATGCCAGCACTTGGAATCCCAAATTCTAGTGTAAATGTAGGTATTATAATAGCAGTTCTTGTAGCAATTACATTATATATTATTTTATATAAAACTACCTTTGGATACGAACTTAGAGCGACTGGATTTAATAAGTATGCCAGTCAGTATGCAGGAATGAATGCAAAGAGAAATATCATTGTTACGATGATAATGGCTGGTGCTCTTTCAGGTATCGGTGGTGCATTTGCTATCTTAGCGCCTTCTACAATAGCTGGAAGCAGTATGACATATGAACCAATCAGTGTTATTGCTTCAGCAGGTTTTAATGGTATTGCGGTTGCTTTACTTGGTAATTCCAATCCAATCGGTATTATTTTCGCAGCAATTTTTGTATCCCATATTCAACGTGGTGGTACTCTTACCAGCTTGTATGGTTTCAAGCCGGAAATCATTGATGTTGTTATTGCTGTTATTATCTATTTCTCCGCTTTTTCAATGCTTATGAAAGCTACCTTAGGCAGATATTTGAAAAACCGTGGTTCGAAAAAAGAGAACACAGTAATTGCACAGACAGATAGTGCAGAGAAACCTAAACTTAAGAACAATGGGAAGGAGGCGTAACGAATGGATACTTTTTATTATTTAATTCAAAATATGCTTCCTGTAGCAATTCCTCTGCTTTTAGTAGCATTAGGTGGTATGTTCAGTGAACGCAGTGGTGTTATCAACCTTGCTTTGGAAGGAACCATGCTTGTTGGAGCATTCTTTGGCACATTAACCGTTCTTTTTGTCCAAAATTCAGGCATGAATCCTCAAGTAATATTATTAATCGGCATGGTAGTTGCAGCAATTGCTGGATTTGCATTCTCAATGTTATTGTCTTTTGCGGCAGTCAATATGAAAGCCGATCAGACCATTACAGGTACTGCATTAAATATGTTGGTTCCAGCGGCAGTACTTCTTTTTGCAAAGATGAAATTCAGCAGTGATGGTATTACGACAGACATTAAATTTTATATCAAAGAAGTGCCTGGACTTAGTAAAATCCCTGTAATTGGTGATATGTTCTTTAAGCAGACCTACATTACCGTGTATATTGGATTTTTGCTCCTTTTTGTGGCTGTAATTATTTTTTACAAAACAAAATTCGGACTTCGTCTTCGTGCATGTGGAGAACATCCACAGGCAGCTGATTCAGTTGGTATCAACGTATATCATATGAGACACAGTGGTACGGGAATTTCCGGAATTCTTGGTGGAATCGGTGGTTTCTTCTATGCAGTCGGCGTTATGAACGGCAATTGTAATGGACATACTGGAGTAGCAGGATTTGGTTTCCTTGCTCTGGCAGTTATGATTTTTGGACAGTGGAAACCTTGGAGAATTATGTTCGCAGCATTATTCTTTGCCTTCCTCAGAACCCTTGCATATTCCGTTGCATTAATTCCATTCTTGAATAATTTAGATATTAATCAGACTTACTATAAAATGCTTCCTTATGTTGCTACCATGGTTGTTCTTATCTTTACTTCTAAGAAGTCCAGAGCACCAAAAGCAGAAGGAATACCATACGACAAAGGAATGAGATAATGGCAAAATTATATTTTAAATATGGTGTTATGGGAAGCTCTAAAACAGCTCAGGCATTAATTACTAAATTCAATTATGAAGAACGTGGAATGAAGGTTTGGCTTATTAAACCTCAGACGGATATCCGTGATGGCAGTAACTTAGTGAAATCACGTGCGGGTCTGCAATCGACCGCGTATGTGCTTCCTATCTCAGAAAATGTATACCAGAGTTTTCATACCATTTCTGATCCGCTTGATGTTATTATTGTAGATGAATGCCAATTCCTTTCAGAAGATCAAGTTGACCAGTTAGCTATGATCGTAATTGATTATAATATTCCGGTTCTTTGCTTTGGACTTCGTACGGATTTTAGAACAAAAATGTTTCCGGCGAGCAAAAGGCTGATGGAAATATCGGATTCTATTACAGAAATTAAAACAATTTGTTCCTGCGGAAGAAAAGCGACTGTTAACGTAAGACTAGATGGTAATGGTAAGATTATTACCGAAGGAGAGCAGATTCTTATCGGAGGTAATGATAAGTATACTGCGATGTGCTATCAGTGCTTTATTGAAAAGCAGAAAGAACAAAAACAGGGATAACTGAAAAACGATTAAAATTTACAAAACTCCGAAGGGGGCTAACGACAATGCTGTAATATAGCGTTTTCATTAGCCCCCTTCGTTAGTAAGTAAGACAAACTGAATAATTATTATTATGGTAAAATTATGATATTTGATGTAATATGTAATATAGAAAATGATACGTATTTGTAGGCGAATGTGAAGAAATTATTTTCCCGTAAGCTGTTGCAAATCAAAATTTCGGGAGGATAGTATTTATGATTAAATATAGGATTGCTTCAAAGGACGATATAGAGTTACTTATGCAAAGCAGGCTGGAGATGTTAAAACTAGTAAATGACTTGCCAGAAGATTATACCTTTTCGGAGGAGTTAATGGAAGCTAGCAGAAAATATTTTACTAGTAACTATCAAACAACTATTCTTGCTATTGATGAAAAAGTGGTCGGGTGTGCAACAATCTGCTACATTGAGATAATGCCTACGTTTTCTCATCCTACAGGAAAGAGAGCACATTTGATGAATGTATATACACAAGGCCTATACCGTAGACAGGGAATTGCATTTCAAATGCTGAGCATCTTAGTTAATGAAGCAAAAGAAAAAGGCGTGACTGAAATAAGTTTGGATGCAACAGAATCTGGAAAACCATTATATGAAAAATATGGATTTGTTGAAGCTGATAATTGTATGATATTAAATGTGAAATAATGGAAGACTGCAAGAGGTAAAGCAGTATAGTAAACGACAGGTTTTTATTTATATAGATTTAATGCAGAATAATGAATAAGAGGTTTTTATTGATTGAGATGTAATGAGAATAATGAATAAGTGATTTTTATTGATTGAGATGTAATGTGAATAATGAATAAGTGGTTTTTATTGATTGAGATGTAATGCAGAATAATGAATAAGCAGTTTTTATTGATTGAGATTTAATGCAGAATAATGAATAAGCAGTTTTTATTCATAGAAATGAGGAGTGTATGAAAAAACTAATTATCGTTATTGTATTCATGCTTTTAATAGCAGGATACCAAAGTGAGAAAATCAACCAAGAGTCAGCGGTGATAGTTGATGATGTTATTACTGTTATTAATAGAGAGAACGCAACCTATAGCCAGAATGATTTGGTATATCACGATTATGGTACTGGCATTAAATTATCGAGTAATTCAAAATTAATAATTTCAAAGGATGAATTATGCAAGACCGAGGAATTGATAATTATTTATGCAATTAATTTGATCAATAATGATGTTATTAAATTATATGAAAACCAATCTAATCAGGATATCGCATTTTCTCAGGATATTTCCTTAATGCCGAATACCGATGGAGTTTTTATCATTGTTGCTGTATTAAGTGACGGAGAGATGATAGATTTAACTCCGAAAGCAATGGTTGAGACAGTATATGTAGAAGATAACAATAACGGATTTATACCACTTCGCTAAGATTGTAAAATGATAAATCAAGGGACTATTCAAAAGATAAATTAAATTAATTAAGATAAATCAAAAGATAAATCAAAAGATAAATCAATAAATCAATAAATCAATAAATTAATAAATTAATAAATCAATAAATTAATAAATAAATCATAAGTCGTTCTTAAAATTGTGCATATAATATCAGATATTATCTTTTTAAAAGAATAGCTTTGAAGAGACAGAATAATTAATCTATTAAGATGGAAATTATCGATTCAGAACAATAAATGTAGCCATAGCTACATTTATTTATTCTAAATTGACTATACTAGAAATAGATAAAAAATAACCACAAGATATTAATGCATGATATCTTGCTTGTTTTAACAGATAATTTAAATTGATAATTTAGGTTTTTATTTAAACAGATATTTTTAAGTTAACAGTCCTGCAGATAGCAGGATATCTAATGTTAAAATATGACGATGTGAAACTATGGAGGAAATCGATATGTTAAGAAAAATTATTACCATTAATGAAGAATTATGTAATGGATGTGGAATATGTGTGAATGCTTGCCACGAATCAGCAATTGGATTGGTTAATGGAAAAGCAAAGTTGCTTCGTGATGATTATTGTGATGGATTAGGAGCATGCCTTCCGGGATGTCCGATGAATGCAATCAGCTTTGAAGAAAGAGATACTCTTGAATACAATGAAGAAGAGGTTAAGAGAAATCAAGAAGCTGCATTAAAACAAAAAGAAGCATTGCTTCAAAATCAGAATAAAGAATCTGACAAGGAGGAACCTAAATCCGCTACTGGATGTGGTTGCCCAGGATCTCGTGTGATAGATTTTTCAGAGAAAAATAAAGAGGAAGTTAATAATCAGCCTGTTGTTCCAACTTCGAATCAATCAATGTTACGTAATTGGCCGGTTCAAATCAAATTAGCACCTGTAAATGCGTCTTATTTTAATAATGCTAATTTATTGATTGCAGCAGATTGTACTGCCTATGCTTATGCGGATATTCATCAGTTAATGAAGAATAAGATTACGCTGATCGGCTGCCCTAAACTCGATGCAGTTGATTATTCTGAAAAGTTGGGACAAATTCTAAGCATGAATCAGATAAAAAGTGTAACTGTCATTCGCATGGAAGTTCCTTGCTGCGGTGGAATAGTTAATGCTGTAACAACTGCGTTAAAAGCCTGTGATAAGATGATTCCGTGGAATATCATTACGATATCAACAGATGGAGCTATTCTGGAAGATAATTAAATAAATAGGATTCTGATTTATAAGGATAATCAAATCAAATTTATACAGTACTAATTTCCTGAAGATAATCAAATCAAATAAATAGAGTATTAAATTCCTGAAGATATATAATTTGATAAATAGAATATTGATTGAAAAAGAGCCGAATTTCTTATTTGGCTCTTTTTCATGC
This sequence comes from Mobilitalea sp., assembly GCA_049657865.1. Classification (GTDB taxonomy): domain Bacteria; phylum Bacillota; class Clostridia; order Lachnospirales; family Lachnospiraceae; genus Mobilitalea. The sequence continues at coordinate 2,463 of JBASOB010000514.1, read as the reverse complement.
CAAAATATATATTCAAAATGTAGAAGAAGATAATATAATAATTTGAATACATAGAAGATTAAGGTAAGATAAATCGACATTCAGATTGAATTCCTACTAATCATATTGTATTATAGTATACAATAAAGCGTAGTGAGAAAGCTTCAAGCTTGCTTGAAAGCTTACGATCGTAGCCAAAGATGATGAACAAGTTTTATGTTCATCATATAATAAAGCGTAGTGAGAAAGCTTCAAGCTTGCTTGAAAGCATATTGCCTTTATTTGAAAAGTGACAAGCTATAATGATAAAATTGTTTTTTGTGTAAAAATATTTGTACGAGGAGGAATCAGATGAAAATATCAACGAAAGGTAGATATGCATTACGTCTAATGCTTGATTTGGCCTTGAATAATACAGGTGAATATATTACGATTAAAAGCATTGCTGCAAGACAACAAGTATCAGAGAAATATCTGGAACAGATAATATCACTATTAAGTCATGCTGGTTATGTAAAAAGTATTAGAGGGGCGCAAGGCGGATATAAATTAGCGAAAGAACCGATAGAATATACAGTTGGTATGATTATAACTCTCACAGAAGGAAGCTTAGCACCTGTGGATTGCTTAGAAGATACCACAAATGATTGCAATCGTACAAATGCCTGTGTAACCAGAGATGTTTGGATGGAATTATATCAGGCAGTTTTATCAGTTGTTGATAATATTACACTCCAAGATTTAGTCGATAAGCAATTAAATTTAATGAGTCAAGATTTCTCCATATAGTTACTTGCAACTATGTTCCTGTAATTTCATTATAGATGTTTATGCAACAATCATAAAATTAATTGAATTGAAGGGAGATATGATATGTATAATGTTAGTAAAAGAATAACCGATCTTATTGGAAGAACTCCATTGTTGGAGCTGATAAATTATAATAGTAATCATGATTTAAAGGCAACTTTGGTTGCAAAACTGGAATATTTTAATCCGGGTGGCAGCGTGAAAGACCGTATTGCAAAGAAAATGATTGAAGTTGCCTTAGAAAAAGGTGAAATTAACAAAGACAGTGTTATTATTGAGCCTAGCAGTGGTAATACGGGAATTGGACTTGCAAGTGTATGTGCAAGTTACGGATTGCGATTGATCATAACAATGCCGGAAACCATGAGCGTGGAACGAAGAAATCTTATGAAAGCATATGGCGCAGAACTGGTATTAACAGAGGGAATTAAAGGCATGAGGGGAGCAATTGCAAAAGCAGAGGAATTGAAAGCTGAAACATCGAATAGCTTTATACCTGCACAATTTGATAATCCGAATAATCCATTAGTTCATGAAAAGACTACCGGAGTCGAGATATGGGAAGATACCGATGGGAAAGTTGACATTTTTGTCGCTGGAATCGGGACAGGCGGAACAATTACCGGTGTAGGGAAATATCTTAAATCAAAAAATCCAAATATTAAAATCATCGGAGTGGAACCGCTTGATTCTCCAATATTAACAGAAGGACGTGCTGGAGCTCATAAAATTCAAGGAATCGGTGCAGGATTTATTCCAACTACACTAGACACTAAAATTTATGATGAGATAATCACGGTAACAACCGAAGAAGCTTATGATACTGGCAGGGAAATTGCAAGAAAAGAAGGCGTTCTTGTTGGCATATCCTCCGGTGCAGCTGTGTCAGCAGCAAGAAGAATAGCCGAACGACCTGAAAATGCAGGTAAATTAATTATTGTATTACTTCCGGATACCGGTGAGAGATACTTATCAACTCCTATGTTTGCTGAGTGAAGGCAGAGAGAAGGGCATAATTATTAGAAACATCTTTTTGTTAAATATGATGTGACATTTAATATTAATTAGGAATGAAGGAGGGAGCTGATTATGGCTCCCTCCTTCCTATTATCCTGGAACAAAAATATTGACGAAAATTATGCTTTTCCTAACTATATTCTATTGATTCTAATTATTTTACGTGCCTATTAGAAGTTAAAAACATTACATTATCATAATCCTTCTTATGAACATAAAGATAATATTTTGTGTCGTTTTTTTTGTTCTGGACAATACCACTAATACTAGGTCGATTATATCGGGTATCACTAGCAATATCATCATAATGGTATTCGTATTTTATTCCTTTAGAAGCTAAAGACTCTTTTAAATCAGAAAATTCTTTCATGGAATAACCACAGTAAATTTCGATTCGATTCCAAAACCACATAAAACTTCACCTCTTTCTAATAATATATAGCAAAGCAGGATAGCCGAGACTATAAGTTCGAATTCTGAAAATAAATTATTTGAAGATTTAGTTAAGTTTATCCTTGATTTATCGTTTGTTATATTTATATTATATACCCGGCTTATGCTCTTTACAAATTAAGGTTTCATTAGATTTCTACAGAACATTTGCATGAAATTAATATTAGAAACTTTTCTAAGAATACAATTACAACTTCAACCCGA
>JBASOB010000513.1:0-5476 GCA_049657865.1 Mobilitalea sp. | reverse complement strand
CTCATAAACTTCGCAGTACTTACGGCACCGCTCTTTACCAGGAAACCGGTGATATCTATCTCGTAGCTGATGTCCTCGGCCATAAAGATGTCAACACAACCAAAAAGCACTACGCAGCGATTGAAGATAGTCGCCGACGTAGTGCCGCTAATGTCGTGAAATTGCGGGAGAAAGAATAATTTAAAAACTGAATAACCGAAAAATTTTCTTGAATAAACACACACAACGAACTTTATAATCCTTGAAGCCAATTTTCACAAAGTTTTGGCCAGATTGCTACCGCAGGTTCCTCCTCACCTAATCCTAAGCCATGGGGACCTTTGGAGAATATATGTAAATCAAATGGTAGATTCAGCTCATTTAGTGCTTGAGCAAAAAGTAAGTTTTGGCGCTGAAAATTCCAGTGATCGGTTGATGTAATCCATAGAAAAGTCGGTGGTGTTTTCGCTGTAACATATTTATGATTTGAAGTAAAATCTATAAATTCATCCACTGTAATATCTTTTGTCAATAAAGAATCTGGTGGCAATTTTTCCTTAGAAAAGGGGGCTGTCTCACCATAACATAAAATGATCGCATTAAGTTTAGAACTCGTTTGATCAATCGGATCGTTAATATCTGGTTCTCCCAAAAGCATCGACATAATTTGCGCATCTCGACTATCCGGTTCTATAATTCCATTATCATAACGAGTTCCTACAAAAGAGGTTAGATAACCGCCAGCTGAAAATCCTATCATGCCGATCCGTTCCGGATCAATATTAAATTCTTGGGCATGATACCGAATATACCTAACCGCTCGTACTGCATCTTTGGTTGACGTAAATGGAGTAAAAGGAGCAACCCGATAATTTAAAACAAAAGCATTTATTCCTATTTGATTTAGCCATTCTGCAATTGGTTCTCCTTCATTAGACGCTCTAAATTGAAAGCATCCGCCCGGACAAACAATAATTGCTGGGCGGGGTTCCTCCCCTTCTAATAAATAAGGAGTCAGGGTAGGTAAACCTTCGTTATTCAAGTCCCCAATAGTAGAAATCAAGTCGGCATCAGGAGCATTTTTTTCCCAAAGTTTTATATCTTTTAATCCCATCGATAATATCCTCCCATTTTAATCTGCGGCTCGGATGACCGCAACTTTTCCATATTATTCTCAAATCTTCACAACTTTATCTCTAATTGATGCTAATTAATTTATTTACTATTCCAACCTTTTAACTAACCTATTTTACCATTGGTATCACTTCCCATCTTTTGATAAGGAAATTATACCATCTATTAGATGTAATCAGATACCTATAAAATGATTAATAAATAAGAATGAGCCAAGATTAAAAGAGAATGTGCCATTTCGATATCACTCTATTCCTTATCCAGCAAGGATTTCCTCTATTCAATTATAAAGTACATTATTTTTTTGTAACTTGTAAATCATTCCTTTTTCATAATCACCAATTTCATCATCGGATAATTAATCACCACCTGAACCACAATATTGACTACGTTCGCCAGCGTTGCAGCAAATTTGCCTACCTGTGGCTGTATCAGTGCAATGATATGTGGGGGAAGCCAGATTGATATAATTCCGGCAACGGTAACGGTTAGGATGTACCAAGGTAATACTTTCGAAGTCTTGCGCGTGGATCCAAATACTATATTTTTCTGTACGAAGAAATTAACGGTCTGTGCACAGAGATAGGCCAACAGAAAAGCAAGGAAACCACTCAGTCCGCCATTTACCACAGGGTAATCGAAGATGAACCAGGAGAAATCTCTTTCTGCATACGCCTTAAACAACCAGGAATTACCTAACCAAAGAACACAGAAACTCGTAATCGTTGCAACATTACTCATAATATTGAATAATATGAATTCATATAAATTCGGGTGTTTTTCTTTCCATATCTTTATCTTATTCATCACTTATCTACCCATCAAACCTTTCCTTATTTCTTAATCGTAGCAGCTAAGAGATGACAGATGCCTCTCAAGCCTTTCCCATTTGCGATTTCAACCAATGCACTTGCCATTTTCATCGTAATCGCTCCGCCCGTCATCTTTGCAAGTCCACGGAAAGGCATATTATAAATAAACAAGATATTCAGGTTTGGCTTTCCCTTTTTTTCACTATGATTTTTCATCGCAGTAAGTACCTTGTATATGAGTCTTGCCAAGAAACTCTTCGCATAATAGAGCTGACAGATTGCATCATTGATGCCAATAATTCTGTCTTTGTCCCAGTCTCCATTTGGTATCGGAGTTCCTAAGATAGCTTCAAACTGAGCATCATCAACTTCTGTGATTCTTCCTGTAAAATAAGCAGGAATATTCTCCTGTATATAGGGTGCTTCTAAACTGTTTGCATCTACACTGTTTACTTCTACACTGTTTACTTCTGCTCTAGTTGCTTCTGCGCTGGTTGCATCTGTTCCGATTCCTTTTGCTCCTGTTCCTTCGATCCATATCTCAGACTGAAGCACCATCTCTTCTGCATTTATGCCAATTGACACCTTATAATTTCCAGTTTCTATCTCCCATTTATTGGAATGAATATTGTAATAGCGAAAAGTCTTGTCATCAAATGGAATCGTGACTTTCTTTACTTCTCCTGCTTTTAGCAATACTTTTGTAAATCCTTTCAATTCTCTGATTGGTCGATATACCTGATCTGACTGGCATCCGATATAGAGTTGTGCAATTTCCGCGCCGTCATAGTTGCCGGTATTCTTGAGCATGAAAGTTACACCTTCTCTTGTTACCTCCAAATCCGAATAATGAAAAGTCGTATAACTTAAGCCAAATCCAAAGGGAAACAGTACCGGTTGTCCAACTGTCTCATAATAACGATATCCGACATACAGACTTTCCCTATACTCCGTGGTACGTTCTTTTCCTGGGAAATAATGAAAGGCAGGGGTATCTTCATATCTAAGCGAATAAGTTTCATTCAGTTTTCCAGAAGGACAATATTCTCCGGTAATTACCTCCATCATAGCGCCGGCACCGGCTTGGCCGCTTAAGCTTCCATGAACAACTGCCTTAACGCAGGGAAGCCATGGCATCTCTATCGCAGAACCCGCAGAAAGCACCACGATTATATTCTCATTTACCTTAGATACTTCTTCAATCAGATCAATCTGGTTCTGTGCCATCTGCATATTTGCTCGGTCCATGCCCTCCGACTCACTGATCTCATCTAATCCGGCATAGATAATCACATATTCTGATTGTTTTGCTGCTTCTTTTGCATTTCTAATCAGCTTATTATGAATTTCCTTATTTCTCTCGTAACCTTTTTCATATGCATTCATGATGATTCCACTCTCAGAAAATACCTGCAGCGTTGTATCCAGTTTCGTTGGATTCACAACTGAGGATCCAGCACCCTGATAACGCGGGGTTTCTGCGAAATCTCCGATTACGGTAACTTTGGAACCTTTGGCAAGTGGAAGAATACTTCCTTCATTCTTAAGCAGTACAATGCTTTCTCTAGCGACTTTCTTTGCAAATGCATGGTGATTATCAGTATCGAAAGTCTTACTCTCGCACCCGTTCGTCTCTATCTGCGTATCTATAATGACTGTAAGTAATTCATCTACTCTCTGGTCTAGCACTTCTTCTTTTAATCTTCCGGATTCTACCGCCTCTACAATTTCTTTCGTACCCATTTTGCCGGTAGAAGGCATCTCTAGATGACTTCCATTTATTACACCCAGCACATGATCATTGCTTCCGCCCCAGTCAGATACTACAATTCCTTCAAATCCCCATTCTTCTACCAAGATTCTCTGGAGCAAATGAGCATTTTCATTGGCATAGATACCATTGATCTGATTATAGGCAGACATAATGGCTTTCGCCTTTCCTTCTTTTATAGCAATCTCAAATCCCGTCGTGTAGATTTCACGCAACGTACGTTCATCTATGACAGAATCACTTGCCATTCTGCGAAGTTCCTGACTGTTGACTGCAAAATGCTTCGGACAGGCTGCCACTCCTTTGCTCTGAATTCCCCTGATATAAGCAGCTGCCATCTTACCTGACAGATAAGGATCTTCACTGAAATATTCAAAATTTCTTCCACATAATGGACTTCTTTTAATATTCAGTCCCGGTCCTAACACTACATTAACGCCAAAGGATACTGCCTCTTCACCAAGATATTCACCGAGCTCTTCGCCGAGTTTCTCATCCCAGCTGTTGGCAACCGTTGCAGCTGTCGGATAACAGGTTGCAGGTAAACTGGCATTCAGTCCGAGATGATCCGATGCACCTGTCTGTTTACGCAAGCCATGAGGTCCGTCGGATAAAACCATGGAGGGGATTCCGAGTTTCTCGAACCCAACCGTGCTCCAGATATCTCTTCCAGACATCATTGCTGCCTTTTCTTCTAGACTCATTTGATTGATCACTTCTTTATTTTTTAACAACATTATTCTCCTTATGTGTACTACTCCAATTTATGATAAGGATAGGATAGCACTTTAACGGATTTTAATGTTTTTCAAGGCATAATCTGTACCATCTCTGGCATAATCTGCTACTGATAAATTGCCAATAAGCATGTATTATCTACTATCTCAGAACATATTACCTGCTTCCTTCAGTAATCTTGTAAATTCCTTTGGAATCGGTATAACAATCTGCAGCATGAAGATTCCATTTTCCAGATTGGTATATAAGGTGCCGCCATATTTTTCTGCAAGATGCTTCATGCTCTTCATTCCAAAGCCATGATAGTCTTGATTTTTCTTGGTTGTTTCCGGAATTCCATCCAGAATCAGCATATCTCCCTCATAATAATTATTTGTCTGGATACAGAGGAAGCTTCCATTCGCAGAAATCGTCAGGCTAATCACTCTTTTCTCTTTATCCTGATGTTTACTAACGCACTCGATTGCATTATCGAGTGCATTCCCAAGAAGTACATAGATATCCAGCGTACTCATAAAATCCAGCTGATTGGCATCTACGATACAGGTCAGATGGATATGATGCTTTTCACAGTAAAGACTTTTCTCCGATAATATGGTATTCAATACTTCATTTTCAGTCTTTACGACCGTATCATATATCATAATGGAATCTTCTACTTCATTAATGTACTTATCCAGTTCTTCTCCTTTTGCTTCCTTCAATGCCTGTATCTGATGTTTCAAATCATGGCATTTATGATTAATCATATCAATATTTTCCTTGGAGAGTTTGTACTGCTTCTGTCTCTCATAGAGCAGCTGCTTCACAATCTCCTTCTCCCTGTTCAACGTACTGATTCGGAAAATACTATACTGCACCACAAGTACCAGGATACAGCTGAAGAAGTCATAGGTTGCTCCCTGATAATTAACCTGACTATAGTCATTGGTTCCGTTTAAGAAAATATTCTGACCCATAAATGCAGTGAAGAATAAAACCACAAGCATCATCAGGAAAAAAAGCACGGTTTGAATTTGATCTTCATATAAGATTCCACCAC
>JBASOB010000512.1:0-11348 GCA_049657865.1 Mobilitalea sp. | reverse complement strand
GTATAATAATCTGCTTTCTTATGGCTACGAATGTGTCAAGCCACAAGGAGCATTTTATCTTTTTGTTAAGTCATTTGATCCAAACGATAAAGCATTTGCAGAAGCAGCTAAAAAGCATAATCTTCTGATTGTACCAGGTTCTGCCTTTGCTTGCCCTGGATATTGTAGAATTGCATACTGCGTTGATCATGCAATGATACTACGTGCGCTTCCGGAATTTAAGAAATTGGCTGAAGAATACACAAAATAAACAAATAAAGCTTTTTTACTAGAACATTAAGATAGAAACTATTAAGAGAAAAACTATTAAGATAGATAAACATTGAGATAGAAACTATTGAGATAGAAACTATTAAGATAGAAACTATTGAAATAGAAACTATTAAGATAGAAAACATTGAGATAGAAAACATTAAGATAGAAACTATTAAGACAGGGACTATTAAAATGTAAAATATAGTAGACAAGAATGTTAAGTATAAGAGAATAAATACACTGTTAAATCATGAATTAATATTGTATTTAACTCGCTTAGAGCAATATTACATTTCGGAAAGGGAAATGTTCCTTACAATATAGGGGACAAGGATAAAATATGAAGCCATGGGAAAACAATATCCGAAAAGTCATTCCTTATGTACCCGGCGAACAGCCGAATAAGAAGGATATGGTGAAGTTGAATACGAATGAAAACCCTTATCCACCAGCACCGGGAGTTACTAAAATTCTCAGGGAAATGGACACGGATGTTCTTAGATTATATCCAGACCCAACTGTTAAACTACTGGTCGAGGAATTGGCTCGTTTTTATCATCTGAACGCAGATCAGGTATTTGTTGGCGTGGGCTCTGACGATGTACTTGCAATGGCATTCATGACTTTTTTTAATTCGGAAAAGCCAATCTTATTTCCGGATATCACTTATTCCTTTTATCCGGTGTGGAGCAGACTGTTTCAGATACCTTTTGAAGTACCGACGCTCGATGATAATCTTAGAATCATCAAAGAGGATTATGATAAAGAAAATGGCGGTGTTATCATTGCTAATCCCAATGCGCCAACTTCTGTTTATGAAAATCTGACAGTGATTGAATATATTTTGCAACATAATCAGGATGTCGTAGTAATCGTGGATGAAGCATATATTGATTTTGCGGGTCGCTCAGCGCTAGAATTATTGGACCGTTATGATAATTTGTTAGTGGTACAGACATTTTCCAAATCCAGATCGATGGCGGGCATGAGAATTGGCTATGCGATGGGTAATCCGGTGTTAATCAAAGCCTTAAACGATGTAAAATATTCTTTTAATTCTTATACAATGAATACGACAGCAATACTTGCCGGTGTAGAAGCCGTGAAGGACAAGTTGTATTTTGAAGAAGGAATCCGTAAACTCATTGAGACTAGGGACAGATCTGAAGTGGAACTGAAAAAAATAGGATTTCATTTCCCAAAACCTGGATCAAACTTCATATTTGCCTCACATGATACAATTCCTGCAAAAGAGATTTTTCAAGCTCTCCGTGAAAAAAATATTTATGTTCGATATTTTAATGCACCCCGTCTAGACAATTCTTTGAGAATCTCGATTGGAACAGAAGAGGAAATGGACAAATTGTTTGCCTGCTTGCGGGATTTTATCACAGAATATGAAAAGTAATTTAGTTATAGAAACTGTTTAGAAGTAGTAATCAGTCAAGTGATGGATGGCAATTTATCTACTAAGAAGCAATTTTGATATAAGAAGAAAGGAAAAATAATCCCAGTATCGTTCCACTAGGATAATCGGATTATACGAGGATCTATGAATTATCAAAAAGAATTAGACAGTATCATTGATAAATTGGTAAAGGATAGGATGCGGCCAAAACTTTTAATTCACAGTTGCTGTGCACCGTGTAGCAGTTATGTACTAGAATATTTGTCGGAATATTTTGATATTACTATATTTTATTATAATCCCAACATCTATCCAGAATCAGAATATGCACGAAGGGTGGAAGAACAGCAGAATCTGATTCGGTCTATGCCACTTCCTTCTGTGGTGAATTTTATAGCCGGAGAATATCTTCCGGAGGATTACTACCTTAGCATTAAAGGGCTGGAAAAAGAGCCGGAGGGTGGGAGACGTTGTTTTGCCTGCTATGAACTACGGTTGCAGAAAACCATAGAAATAGCTAAATTTGAGGGATTTGATTACTTTACGACGACACTTTCCATCAGCCCGCATAAAAATGCGGTGAAGCTGAATGAGATAGGAGAAAAATTAGCAAAAAAATATGGAATTTCATATTTACCTTCTGATTTTAAAAAGAGGAGCGGTTTCAAACGTTCAACGGAATTATCTAAGATATATGATCTGTACCGCCAGGATTATTGCGGTTGCGTCTTTTCGGCAAAGGAAAGAGATGATAGGAATGCTTAATAATTCGGGTAAGCTAAAAAGAGGAAATACGCACAAGTATTTCCTCTTTTTGCGATGGAAATATGACAGTTTTATCATTGACAAAAGGGTACCCGCCATTTATAATATAGGTAATAGCAAATGATAATTATTATCAATTAGAAAGACACGCTTTCAAAAAAGCCAGAAAATGGGATAGAGAGGAAGTGCGATGATGACATTACGCAATGCAGGCATAGGCAATTCATATAAAGTCAACTCCTTGAATCTGGATACGGTCACAATGAGAAGGCTCGAAGCTTTGGGGCTTACACTGGGAACAAGTGTTACCATACTCAATCGAAATCGAGGCGGATCCGTAATTTTAATGGTAAGGGGCAGTAGATTAGCCCTCGGTAGTAAAATCGCAGAATCCATTGAAATGAAGGAGGCCTCCTAATGAATGATGAACTACAGGTAGGATTTGTCGGTAATCCAAACAGCGGAAAAACCACCTTATTTAACGCTTATACCGGAGCTAATTTGAAAGTTGCAAACTGGCCCGGGGTTACCGTCGAAAAGAAAGAAGGAGCATTTAAATATCACGATCACAAATTTAAATTAGTTGATTTACCTGGCATTTACAGTCTGACCTCTTATACGATGGAGGAAAGGGTAACCAGAGAATATATACTTGATTCGAATGTTGACGTCATAATTGATGTAGTAGATGCATCTAATTTAGAGAGAAATCTTTATTTGACGCTTCAGTTGATTGAACTTGGAAAACCAGTGATTGTAGCACTTAATATGATGGATATCGTGGAAGAAAGAGGGATGGAAATTGACCTTCACAGACTTCCTGAGATGCTTGGAGTTCCTGTGATTCCAGTATCGGCTAGAAAAAAGACGGGACTTGATATACTGATGCATACCGTATCCCATCATAAGAATAAACTGATAGACCATAATTTAGAGCATCACCATGAAAAAGATGTAAATCACAGTCATAAACACAGACATGAACATCATCAGGATTTAACCATCGTTTACAGCGATGAAATCGAAGATAAAATTGATGAAGTGAGTGATTTACTTAAAAATGAATATGGAGAAATTAATAATGTAAGATGGTATTCCATGAAACTTATGGAAATGGACGAAGCAGTAAAAGAAAAATATCCAATTGATTTATCGAATATTATTGATCATAGCTATGAGAGAGATGTTATCAATCAGAAATATGATTTTATAGAAGAAATTATAGAAGAAGTATTAGTGAATAAGAATCAAAAAGCAGCATCAACAGACAAATTAGATAAAATACTTACCAATCGTTATCTGGGACTCCCAATATTTCTTGCGATTATGGCATTTGTATTTTTTTTGACTTTTACCGTGGGTGATCTGATAAAAGGATTGTTTGAAATTTTTCTTGGCGCATTTTCTACCGGAGCACTTCAACTTCTTGAAAACATTGGTGCGGGTGAAATTGTAACTTCGCTTATCGTGGATGGTATTATTGCCGGGGTTGGCGGAATATTAACCTTCCTACCTAATATATTCATTCTATTTCTAGCGCTTGCTTTCTTGGAAGACAGCGGATATATGTCACGTGTTGCTTATGTAATGGATGGCGTTATGGGCAAACTTGGATTGTCGGGAAGAGCATTCATTCCTATGCTGCTCGGATTTGGCTGTACCGTTCCTGCTATCATGGCATCAAGATCACTTGAGGACATGAGAGATAGAAGAAAAACGATTTTAATCACTCCATTTATGTCGTGCAGTGCCAGACTCCCAATTTACGTATTGTTTTCAGAGATGTTCTTTGGGAAAAATGCAATGATGGTGGCATTTTCAATGTATTTAATAGGAATTATCGTTGCAATTACAGTGGCATTTCTAATGAATACGAAATCAGATAAAAATAAGAGCAATAACCTGCTGATAGAACTTCCGGAGTATAAAACTCCGAATGCAAGATCAATTTTCATTTATGTATGGGAAAAAGTAAAAGAATATCTGACGAAGGCGGGAACCACAATATTTGCAGCTTCCGTAGTGATATGGTTTATCTTGAACTTTGGACCAAGTGGGATGGTTAGCGACATGTCTACCAGCTTCGGAGCCATTATTGGGAAAGCAATAGCACCGGTACTCAGACCGGCGGGACTTGATGTGTGGCAGGTAGTTGTCGCATTGATTTCCGGAATTGCCGCAAAGGAAGTCGTTGTTTCCAGCTTCAGCGTATTATTTCAGATTAATAATATTACTTCAACGGACGGAATGAATACCTTGCTCGGTGCGCTAGGACAATATGGATTTACAGCCCTCAACGCATATTCGCTTATGGTATTCAGCCTTTTGTACATACCTTGTGCAGCGACTATTGGTGTAATACAGAGAGAAATGAGATCACTTAAGTGGACCTTGTTCACGATTTTCTTCCAGTTGGCAGTAGCACTTTTCACGGCAACTTTAATTTTCCAAATCGGAAGCTTATTCTAAATGGATTTATCCAGGAAAGGAGAGGATAGTATGGTTGGTGTAATCATAGGAGCAATCATTGTAGGATACACTGGGTTTGTTATATATAAGAAGAGCAAAGATTTAAAAGCAGGGAAAACCTGCTGTGGAGGATGTTCCACGTGCCCTTATAGCGAGAAATGTAAATAGAAATTAATACAACCAATTTAGAATAGAACTTCTGTTAACTATTTAATTCGGAACCTGTTGGATTAAATACTGGCGGAAGTTCTTTTGTCATAGAGAAAACATTAGAAGAAAACATTAAGGAATAATCAGGAAGAAAGTATAAAGGATAACTAAGAAGAAAACATAAAGGATGACTTAGAAGACAACATAAAGGATAACTTAGAAGAAATTATAAAGGGATTATCTAGAAGAAAGCATAAAGGATAACTTAGTAGAAATTTAAAGAGATGATAAATATAGTGTCATGAAATACTTGGATTTCTCATTGAATACTTGGTAATAACCTGGAAAAACTGTGTTTATATTGCGAATATGCTCAGAAAGAAAAAAATATATTGATTTCTATTGTATTAATAAATTTTACATTATAAAATAGAGAAAGGAAAGAATAATATCACGTTGAGCATTAAATAGATAGACATAGTCTGATAAAAGAAGGCCGGGCTAAAGTCTCGCACAAAGCAAGTGAGATTTATAAGTAATCCAGAATGAACTTCATAATAATTAGTTTTGAATTTCTTCTGGTTTTTAGATATGTAAACAAATACTGTGTAAGATTGCTATAATTTATTAATTTTTGCTTCATGATTCAAATTGGAAGGGGAAATTAGCATGGAACAAGGTAAAAATATAAGAGAAAAGTTGGAACTTAGAGAACATGAGATATTAAGTCAGTATGCAGCTTTTTCTGACCAATCCCTTGGGAGAGATCTTTATGAAGAACCATGTGACATTCGGCCAATTTACCAAAGAGATAGGGACAGGATTCTTCATTCCAAGTCATTTCGTAGATTGAAGCATAAAACACAGGTATTTCTTGCACCGGAGGGAGATCATTACCGGACAAGACTTACGCATACTTTGGAAGTATCTCAGATTTCCAGAACAATTGCGAAGGCGCTTCGCCTCAATGAGGAGTTGACAGAAGCAATTGCCTTGGGACATGATTTGGGTCATACTCCTTTTGGACATGCAGGGGAACGGGCACTGGGCAAAATCTGTCCGGAAGGTTTCGAACATCATATCCAAAGTATCAGAGTAGTAGAACTACTTGAAAATCATGGCAGAGGACTGAATTTGGCGAAGGAAGTCAGAGACGGTATTAAAAACCATCAGACTGAAGGAAAGCCTTCTACGCTGGAAGGTAAAATTGTAAGATATTGTGATAAGATAGCTTATATTAATCATGATATCGATGATGCGATTCGTGGACAGATTATCAGGGAAGAAGATATCCCGAAAGAATATACGAATATTCTAGGATGCAATCTTGGGAAGCGGTTGGATACTTTAGTTCATGACATTATTTCCAACAGTGAAGACAAGAATGACATTATCATGTCAGCGGATATCGAAGCTGCGATGCAAAGTCTGAGGGAATTCATGTTTCAAAGTGTTTATACGAACCAGAAGGCAAAATCTCAGGAAGAACAGGCGGAGCGGTTGCTGACGTTACTGTTTGACTACTATCTGGAACATTTGGAATATTTGCCGGAAGAATATATACACCGGATGGAACTGATGAATGACCCGCCCTACCGAGCTGTGTGCGATTATATTGCGGGAATGACGGATACCTATGCAGTTTCAAAGTTCAAAGAAATTATGATACCATCGGCATGGAGTGTTTTTTAATAAAGGTTATGGGAATAGGAGGAGTTATGTTATGCTTTATTCAGAAGAACTGATTGAAGAAATCAGAAGCAGAAATGATATTGTAAGTATAATCGGCTCCTATATAAGGTTACAGAAAAAAGGAAGCAATCATATGGGCTTATGCCCTTTTCATAATGAAAAGACCCCTTCGTTTTCCGTAAGCGCATCTAAGCAAATGTATCATTGCTTTGGCTGCGGAGTTGGAGGAAATGTATTTACCTTTATCATGGAGTATGAGAATTACTCTTTCATCGAAGCATTGAAATTCTTAGCAGAACGAGCGGGTGTATCCCTGCCGGAACAGGAATATTCCGAAGAAGCACGAAAACAGTCGGATTTAAAAGGAAGATATTTGGAAGTGAACAAACAGGCTGCCAAATATTACTATTATCAACTAATGTCGCCAAGAGGAGAATTTGCACATGAATATCTTCTGAATCGAAGCATATCGGAAGAAACAATTAAGCAGTTTGGACTTGGATTTTCTAATAAATATAGTGATGGCTTATATAAATATCTAAAAGGACTCGGTTATGAGGATGAATTCTTAAAACAGTCCGGGCTGGTTACCATTGATGAACAAAGAGGAGGCTATGACAAATTCTCCAACAGAGTCATGTTTCCAATCATGGATATTAACGGCAGGGTAATTGGATTTGGCGGGCGAGTTCTCGGAGATGGACAGCCGAAGTATTTGAATTCACCAGAAACAATGCTTTTTGATAAAAGTAGAACTCTGTATGGACTCAATATTGCAAGAACTTCCAGGAAGAATAATCTGCTCGTCTGTGAAGGTTATATGGACGTAATTGCACTGCATCAGGCAGGCTTCACAAATGCAGTAGCAGCACTTGGAACTGCATTTACCGTGTTCCATGCGAATCTGATTAAACGGTACACGAATGAGGTTATTCTCACGTTTGACAGTGATCATGCAGGTACACAGGCAACCCTTCGTGCAATTCCGATTCTGAAAGAAGCAGGATTATCAGTTAAAGTCATTAATATGAAACCTTATAAGGATCCGGATGAGTTTATCAAAGCGTTAGGTGCAGAAGAGTATCAGAAAAGAATAAATGAAGCAAAAAACAGCTTCTTTTTTGAGATTGACAGCCTGCAGGTGGAATTTGACATGTCTGATCCGGAACAGAAGACGAAATTTTTCCATGAAACTGCCAAAAAATTAGTGGGCTTCAGTGAAGAGCTAGAACGGAATTTCTATATTGATGCAGTAGCCAATAATTATATGATCGACATGGAATCGCTTCGAAGACTAGTGAATAAAGTGGGGTCACAGATTGTGGTAGGACTTAACGAAACTAAGGAATTTCAGAGAGATGGCGGCGGAAAATCTAAGAGAAGCCCGGAAGATGGCATTATGAAATCGCAAAAGTTGATGCTTACCTGGCTGATTGAAGATAATACACTTTTTGATAAGATAAAGGGATTTATCGGACCAGAGGATTTTACGGTTGGGATTTATACGGAAGTAGCCAAATTAGTATTTGACCAGTATGAGAAAGAACACACTGTAAATCCAGCGAAAATAATTAATTGTTTTCAAAGCAAGGAGGAACAATCTGAGGTTGCATCTCTGTTTTCGGCTGGAATCCGCGGAGAGATGGATGAAGCCGGATGGCATAAGGCATTAACAGATACGGTTTTAAAAGTGAAAGAAAACAGTCTTGATCTGCAAAGCCAAAAAGCAATTGAAGCAAACGATACTACGTTACTGATGAAAATAATCGTGGATAAAACGGAATTAAAAAAACATAATTTTGCATTTCTCAGATAGAGAAGAGCATCATACATTCAGAATAGGATATCTCATAAAAATATTGATCAGCCAATGATATAAGGAGAAAAGGAAGGATTATCTATGGACGAGAATTTAATCAAATTTACGGAGAGATTGAAGGAATTACTGGCATATGCAGAAAAAAAGAAGAACGTCTTGGAATTTCAAGAAGTAAATGATTTTTTTTCGGAGTTTGAACTTGATCCGGCTAAAATAGAGAAAATATATGACTTTCTTGATAAGCATAATGTTGATGTCTTGAGAATTTCCGAAGAGGATGAGGAAGACATTATTCTTGACGAAGATGAAGAAGTTGAACCCTTAGATTTATCTATTCCTGAAGGTATTAACATTGAAGATCCGGTACGTATGTATTTGAAAGAAATTGGAAAAGTACCATTACTAAATGGCGATGAAGAGATTGAATTGGCACGAAGAATGGAAGACGGAGACGACTATGCCAAGAAACGTCTTGCAGAAGCAAATCTACGTCTGGTAGTTAGCATTGCAAAACGTTATGTTGGGCGAGGGATGCTTTTTCTTGATTTGATTCAGGAAGGCAATCTTGGATTGATTAAAGCGGTTGAAAAATTTGATTATCGTAAAGGCTATAAATTCAGTACTTATGCAACTTGGTGGATTCGACAGGCAATCACCAGAGCAATTGCGGATCAGGCAAGAACAATACGAATTCCGGTGCATATGGTAGAGACAATTAATAAATTAACAAGAGTACAACGTCAATTGCTACAGGAACTTGGAAGAGAACCTACTCCGGAAGAAATCTCAGTGCTGATGGGAATACCGGCAGAACGCGTCAGGGAAATTCAGAAGATATCCCAAGAACCCGTATCCCTCGAAACACCGATCGGCGAAGAGGAAGACAGCCATTTAGGGGACTTCATTCAAGACGATAATGTACCGGTACCTGCGGATGCAGCTGCATTTGCTTTGTTAAAGGAGCAGCTGGTGGAAGTGCTTGGAACCTTAACGGAGAGAGAGCAGAAGGTACTTCGTCTCCGCTTCGGTCTGGACGATGGACGTGCCCGTACCCTGGAGGAGGTTGGTAAAGAATTCAATGTCACAAGAGAGCGTATCCGCCAGATAGAAGCCAAAGCCCTTCGTAAATTGAGACACCCCAGTCGCAGCAGAAAATTAAAGGACTTTTTAGAATAAAATAGAATCAAGTTAAATAGATGCAGCCTTTCCTTCAACATGGGAAAAGCTGCATTTTATATGATAGGAAGCTTTGGTTTGGATAACGATAGATAACAAAAAAAATATGATAGGCAGCAGGATTAATTGAAAGAAGGTAATGGTATTGATTGTTTCTATAGAAAATAATAACTACTTATGGTAAGATGATTTTATTACTTGTAAGGCAGTCAAATGAATGTACAAGCATCAATATTCGCTGTACAACCAAGAAGGTGCTTATGACACCCAAATCTAGAATAAGGTAGAAAGAAATAAATTTAATGGAGATAAAACTATGCACCTTTCAAAACGTTTACAGGCCGTAGCGGATTTTGTTACCCCGGGAAACCGGGTAGCCGATATTGGCTGTGATCATGCCCACACATCTATTTATCTGATGGAGAAGAAGATAGCCCCATTTATTGTCGCGATGGATGTGAACCAAGGGCCGATAGACCATGCCAAAGAAAATATCAAGCATTATAAATTTCAAGATAGAATAGATACAAGAAAATCCGATGGAATGGAGAAACTTAACATCGGAGAAGTGGATACCATACTGATAGCCGGCATGGGCGGAGCACTAACTGTTCAGATTCTTTCGGCGAGAATGGATATCGTGAATTCGGTTCGTGAATTAGTACTGCAGCCTCAATCAGACCTGCACCGTGTGCGTAAGATGATTCAGGACAGCGGTTTCTTGATTATACAGGAAACTATGATCAGAGAATTTGGAAAAATCTATGTAATGATGAAAGCCTGGCCAAAGCAGGAGGTTAAAAAACAAGAAGATTTTGTTCTGGAGACAGGAGCCCACTTCTATTATGGAAGACTTTTGCTGGAACAAGCGAATCCTATTCTGTATAAGTTTATCCTGCGGGATAAAAGACTCAATGAGGCAATAGAAGAAAATCTGAATTCGGAGATAACGGAGAATACGGTAGCTCGGCATAAAGTAATTACAAAGAAACTAAACATAATTCAAGACGGACTTAATTACTATAAATAAGGGAATTATTATTGTATACAAATTATATACAAATAGAAGGAGAATCACTATGATGGACACAACAGTTAAGGTTGAAATTAACGGAACGATATATGAATATCCTAGAAATATTACACTGAAGGAGATAAGCCGCGACTTTCAGAAGGATTTTAAATGCAATATAATTTTAGCATTTGTGAATAACAAATTGCGTGAATTGTTTAAACATGTATCATCGGACTGCAAGGTTCGCTTTGTTTCGACGGAGGAGGATGCCGGTCGTAAAACATATGTACGCGGTATGATTTTGGTTATGTTGAAAGCATTTTATGCAGAGTTTGGTTCGGAAAATGTAGAAAAAGTATCAACGGAGTATATGATTGGCAATGGATTGTTTTGTGATTATCATGGAAAATTACCTTTAACAAAGCAGAGTCTGGAAAATATTAAGACACGTATGAAGGATATTATTGAACGAGATATCCCGTTTATGAAGCGTAGCATAGGAACCGATGATGCAATTGAACTATTTCATCGCTACCGGATGTATGATAAAGAAAAATTATTCCGCTACCGTAGAGTATCAAAAGCTAATATTTACAATC
>JBASOB010000511.1:0-3155 GCA_049657865.1 Mobilitalea sp. | reverse complement strand
TTCCTGTACCATATAGGGTGCCATATTTCCTCGCGGTTGACTGAAGGACTTTTAAGGTCAATTTTTTACTGCTGAACGCAGATACGCTGTTTTCTATATAGTCATATTCTGAAATTGAAATAAGCGTTTTTGGAATAAACGGAGTAGGTGTAGGTGTTGGTGTTGGTGTTGGTTTGATGGTCGGGCTGACGGTCGGGCTGATGCTCGGACTGACGCTCGGACTGATGCTCGGACAGATGGTCGGACAGATGGTCGGGCTGACGGTCGGGCTGACGGTCGGAATAATAGTAGGTATAAAATCCACCTCCTCCGGTTCAGGTATTACTGTAACTTCAACCGGAATAGGTGTTGCATCCAGAATATTGTCAACTGGTATCAGAGATACAATAGGTTCTGATTTAATCTCATCCATAGAACTTATACTGACTTGGGACCCCTCAGACGCTTCAACGTTCACTGTTTTGTAAAATGTTTCGAGTGATAATTTATTGCTAGCAATGACTACTGCCATTGCTATAGCTATAATTCTAATCCTCCTCATTTTTCTATTCCATCTTCTAAAATGAGCTGAAGCAAGGAAGTTTCTTCCACTACAGTTTCTTCCATCAGTTTAACAGGCACAGCCGCCATAGTTGCCGATGCTGCATCAAGTGCTAAGCCAAGATCATAATCATTGTAAGATTCTTCAATTGCCAAGTCTCCGTCTGCTTTCGCTTTCACAATAATCGCCCAATTCTCAGGGGTATAATTGGTTTCAAGGTAGCCTTCATATATTAATACTAAATCTGAATGAGCTTTTATTTTTAAACCCGGCAATATTGATTCCATAAATACATCGAACATACTAAAAAACCAATTGTTTACTGCTGATTGTATTTCTTGAAAATTAGTGGCATTGTCTATATTTATGTCTGTTGCTTCTTTTATTGTAATATATAGGTCATAATAGTCTGGACCTCCATATCCTGAAATAAAAATATCAAATTCCTCCTGAATATAAACATAA
This sequence comes from Mobilitalea sp., assembly GCA_049657865.1. Taxonomy (GTDB): domain Bacteria; phylum Bacillota; class Clostridia; order Lachnospirales; family Lachnospiraceae; genus Mobilitalea. The sequence continues at coordinate 2,149 of JBASOB010000511.1, read as the reverse complement.
GTTGCTTCTTTGAATTCTTCAAAGGATCTTATCGGTATTGCATCCCTTGCAGCCAGCGTTGCATTTAATGCTGCCTGTACTCCTGTTAAGTCTGTTGCTGTATTAATTGCTAAATGTCCATTGTTTATGACATCAAAATAAATCAACATATTTTCATGTGTATAATATAATTGAGGATACATAGAATAATCTGAATAGAGGGCAACCTTTGCTGCTTCTTTTGCTGCTGCCAGCTCCTCTGCTGTAGTAATATGAAGCACTGCTGCCATCTGATCAATTGCTGCTTTCAAATTCACACTTATCTCGTTATAAAATAAATTATCATCTATTTCAGCATCACAGGTTTCTTTATATCCAGTTAATATATCCCAATTTTCAGCAGTATAATCAGTACTAATATATCCATCATATGCCACCTGTAGTCTAGAATGTGCTTCCAATCTGACTTCTTCTTCTGTTAGCCGTGGTACCGCATCAAGTGCTATGATACCATTTGCTAAAGCCTCATCAATCTCTGCTTTGTCAGTTGCTGCATTGATTATATTCCATCCTTCTTTTAAAGTATCATCTAATAGAAATGCATTCTCATTGGAATAACATAGCCAATTATGATACAGATCATTGAAATGATAGGAAAGCATATTCCTTGCGTTAAATTTTGCTGTATCATATTCCAGTAATAATAAATTATTCATTTCATCAAGAGTATCCCTAAATGCAGTATAAATTCCACCCGAATCAACAGCTTCCTCTATAGCCAAATCTCCTGCATCCCTTATTATTGTCATGGATTCTATGTATTCCCAGTGTTCATAGATTGCTATATATTCTGTGTATATTCTTTGAAGTTCCTCATGCGCAGCTACCCTTATTTCCTCTGTAGTTCTTGTATTATCTATCATCTCATTCATTATGTCATATGCATATACATACCGTGTTTCAATTCCTACTATATTAAGCATTCCAGGCATACCTTCTTTTGCGCTTGTGTATGCAGTAACTACTTTTTCATAATTTTCTGTCGAATATCTTATATAATTATACTCATACCATTCAAACATTTCAGATAATATCTCAAGCTTACGTTCCACTTCATAGGATATGTAATCATATAATGTAGTAAGAGCTTCTGTTAACGCAGCCTCCACACCTGGAATATCAATTGCCGCTTCTATCTCATCGTCACCTGCAGTCTTTGTATCGTTAATAAATTGCAGCATATCATTAGAACTGTCCGCACCTGCTGTGCATTCATTATACATCTCTAATAAACTTGTATGTGCCTCTAGTTTTTTTGCCTCCAAAAGCGATATCACAGTAACCACACATACCGCTTTGCTCTTACTACCAGAAGCGGTTACTGTAATATTGGCCGTTCCTGCACTGATACCCCAAACGGTACCGTTATGATCCACTTTCGCAACTGATTTGTTGTCGGAACACCATTTCAGCTTTACAGATTTCTTATTATTTGACTGAACGGTAGCAACTAGTGTCTCTGTTCCTCCGACTACCATCTGCGTATTGGTCTTATTCAAGGTGATTACAATTACCGGTTTATGCTTATGTATTCTGATGTGGCAGACCGCTTTTCTTCTTCCGTCCGCTGATTTTACTGTAATGTTTACTTCCCCTTCCCGAAGACCGTATACATTACCGTTAGCATCCACGGTTGCAATTGATTTATTGTCTGAGGACCAGGTTACGCCCTGATTCCCTGCACTCTTACTATTGACTATGGCCGACAGCTTTTCTGACTCACCTTCTTCTATGGTGGTGTCTGTCTTGTTCAGCTCTATTGTGGTTATCTGCTGTTGTGGTTTCTGTGTTGGCTGTGGCTGCTGTGTCGGCTGTGGTTTCTGTGTCGGCTGTGGTTTCTGTGTCGGCTGCTGTGTTTTTGCTTGTGTCTGTATTGTTTGTGTCTGTTTCTGCGTATTTGTCTGTTGCTGCTTCTGTTGTTGCTTTGCATATGACAATTCTGCTGGGGTAGATGATATGATCATGCATACTGCGACCAGCACGGATAGTATTCTGACCCACATTTTCGTCTTCATATAAATTCACCTTTCTCCATATCATTGTTATTAAGTTTTCATTTTTATATTTTCGGCAAGGCATCTGCAAGTGTTTCTATAATGCATAGATTTAA
>JBASOB010000510.1:0-7644 GCA_049657865.1 Mobilitalea sp. | reverse complement strand
ATGCAGAAACATAAATACAGAAATATATACAGAAGCTGGGGAAATATAATGCAAATTAAGAAAACTAAGACGGTATTAATTGTACTTTACATAATAGTGTTCATGATAGGTATCATTTGTTTGGGATTTATTTGGACAACAGGAATGAAAAGTATGGAAAAGCAGGCAATTGTTTATGCTACGACAGTGCAATCGGGGATTGACAATGTAGATGTTCTTAATCTTGCTGCAAACGAAGATGATATTAAGAAGTATGAATATAATGTTATTAAGAAAAAATTGGCTAAATTTATTAGGTTATATCCAGATGTTGAGTCTACTTATCTATATACGAAGAGAAATGGAAAAATTATTTTCCTTGTAGACTCAGAATCTGCTGCTTCTGAGTATTATTCGGCACCTGGAGATGAATATACGGAAGCTGCCCCTGTTTTTTATGATGCGATGAAATACAATAGTCCTGCAATTACAGATCAAGTTGAAGACCGTTGGGGTAAATGGATCTGTGTACTAGTTCCGATTAAAGATGAACACTCAGGAGAAATAATCGCCGTATTGGGAATGGATTACAAAGCTTCAATATGGGGAGTTAATATACTCAAACGAACTATCTTTTCGGGAGTGCTGGTTCTGTTGATCTGGGCTATATTTGGGGTATATAGTCTCGTCTTGATTAAAAATGATGCATTAAAAAAAGGAAATAAAAAGCTTGAAAAATTATATAATGAATTAGGAGAAAAAGAGGAACTGTTCCGTACAATATATGAACAATCACCGTTTGGTATTTCATTTGGAACAGCGAATAATAAGTTGGACAGCTCTAATGAGATGTATGGCAAAATAGTTGGTCGAACTAAAGAAGAATTAGCAGAAGTTATTTGGTCGGATATTACTTATCCGGATGATATTGAGCTAGATAACATTAATTTTCTAAAGCATGGTATTAAAGGCGAAGTCTATTCCCTGAAAAAAAGATACCTTAGACCTGATCATACGATTGTATGGACGAATATGACGATTGCTCCATTGAAAATAAAAAGTAAAGGTGATTTAAAATATCTTTGTATGATAGAAGATATTTCAGAACAGATAAAAGCAGAACAGAAATTGCTGGAAAGTGAGAGAAGCAAAGCAATGCTTTTGTCAAATCTGCCTGGTATGGCTTACCGATGTACTTATGATATTAATATGATGATACAATATGTTTCGGATGGATGTTATGATCTGACGGGTTATAGACCAGAGAATTTTGAAGGCAAGTCGGATATATCGTTTTTTGACTTAATTCATACATTATTCAGAGAAGAGATATGGAGTAAATGGTCCGAATTATTAGAAGGAGACGGTTCTTATCAATATGAATATCCAATCACTACAGCGGATGGAGAGACCAAATGGGTCTATGATCATGGTCAGCCAATTTATAATGAAAAGGGTCAAATCGAAGCAATAGAAGGTCTTGTCGTTGATATTTCATTTCGGAAGAAACGGGAGGATGAACTTAGCTTCCTGAATTATCATGATGCTTTAACTGGTTTATATAATCGGAGATACTTTGAAAAAGCAAAAGAAATATATGATAATGAGCAGTATTTCCCTCTCTCCGTAATTATGGGTGACATTAATGGATTGAAAATGATTAATGATACACTAGGACATGGAGAAGGCGATAAATTAATTGTTTCCATTGCGGATATTCTTTTAAAATGCTGTCGTGACTCCGATATCTTAGCAAGAACAGGTGGAGATGAATTCAGTATTTTGATGCCGAATACAAAGATAGAACAAGCAAATTTAATCATTAAAGAAGTAGAAACAGTATGTTCAAAATATAAAATAACAGAAATGGATGAAGCATACCGAATCAGTATATCTCTTGGTTGCGCAACAAAGGTGACGAACGAGACGAAGCTGGAAAGCATTATTAAAGATGCAGAAGATGCGATGTACCTTCATAAAATACTTCAGACTAGAAGTTTACATAGTTCAATTCTGAATTCCATCAAGTCAACCTTATCAGAAAAAAGTCAAGAAACCGAGGAACATGCGCAAAGGCTGATTGAGCTGTCTTATCGAATCGGAGTTAAAATGAATTTGATGGATAAAGACCTTAATGATCTGGAATTATTAGCAAACTTACATGATATCGGTAAGATTGGCGTGAGTGATTCCATCCTGAATAAACCCGATAAATTAACGAAGGATGAATGGATTGAGATGAAGAAACATCCTGAAATTGGATACCGGATTGCAATGTCATCAAAGGAATTGGCTCCAATTGCAGAATATATCTTGTTTCATCATGAAAGATGGGATGGAACGGGTTATCCTCAAGGATTAAAAGGAGAAGAAATACCACTTTTGTCCAGGATTATTGCGATTGCAGATTCTTATGATGCGATGATAGAAGACAGACCTTACCGAAAAGCGATGACGAAAGAAGATGCTCTTAGAGAGATCAACATAAATAAAGGATTACAGTTTGATCCTAGCATTGTTGAAATATTCTTAAAAGAAATCGTAACTCATATATAATTACAAATTGTAAATAATGAATTATTTAAACATTAGTAATCATAATTAGAACTTGTGATTCATGAATAATTTATAAACAAGAATTGTCATAATTAGAATTTGTAAATCATGAATAATTATACTTGACAAAGATTATTATTCACTGATATAATGCGTGTAATATAATAAACTGTTGAGCAAGAGAAGTAAGATTAACTGATTGTATACAGAGAGCCGCTATTGGTGGGAATGCGGTTACAAAAGTAATTCTGAATGGACTTGTGAGGGAGGCTCCGAAATTTAATTAGAGTAGGTGCTTACGGGAACCCTGTCCGTTATCAGTGGGGTACATATGATGGTATGTAAGTGAGTGGATGTATTAATAGTACATCAAACTGGGTGGTACCGCAGAAGTTCAAAGCTTTTGTCCCTGTAATTATACAAGGATAAGGGCTTTTTTTATACCCAAAATTATGACATTCGAGGATAGAAGGCACATATTTAATAAGCAATTAACAACATTAAATTTTATGAAAGGAATTTTTCATTCCATCAATGAAAAAGAGGAGAATATTATGATAACACCAATTTGTAAGGAAATCGAAGAATTAGCGAAGGAATACAGTATCCTGCCACTTTGCAAGGAGATCTATGCTGATATCGTTACACCAATTACTTTGTTGCGTAAGATATCACAAATCAGTGATCGTTATTACCTTTTAGAAAGTATTGAAGGCGGTGAAAAATGGGGAAGATATTCTTTCTTAGGATTTAATCCAATTCTTCATATCACTTGTAAGGACAGTGTGGTTACGATTGATAATGGTGAAAAACAAATGATTGAAACAAAGAAGCCATTTGAAGTATTAAGAGGTTTGCTAGATAAATATAAGTCACCAAAGTTGCCGGGAATGCCGCCTTTTACAGGAGGACTGGTGGGATATTTCTCTTATGAGATGATTGGTTATGCAGAACCGGTATTAAAGCTTAGAAGCAGTGAATTTAATGATTTGGATTTGATGTTGTTTGATAAGGTCATTGCTTATGATCATCTAAAACAAAAAATTAGCATTGTCGTTAATATGAAGACGGATAAAGTAATGGAGAATTATGGAAAGGCAGTAGCCGAGATAGAATTACTTACCAGATTCATTATGGAACCAGCAATCTATGAAAAGACTGCAACTTTAGATAAACCTGAATTCACCTGTAATGTATCGAAAGAAGAATATTGTAGACTGGTGGAGAGAACAAAAGAATATATCGTGAATGGAGATATTTTTCAGGCGGTAATTTCTAGAAGATTCGAAACAGAATATAAAGACAGCCTGCTGAATGCTTACCGAGTACTTAGAACAACAAATCCATCGCCCTATATGGTATTTATGCAGAACAAAGATGTGCAGATCATTAGCACCTCACCAGAGACACTGGTGAAGCTTAAGGACGGAATATTATCTTCCTTTCCTATTGCAGGTTCCAGGCCAAGAGGCGCGAATGAGCAGGAAGACCTGCAATTCGAACAAGATTTGTTAGCGGATGAGAAAGAGCTTTCTGAGCATAATATGCTGGTTGATTTAGCTAGGAATGACGTAGGTAAAATTTCTGAATTTAAGGGAGTTCGTGTAAAGGATTATATGAGGGTGCAACGTTATTCAAGAATTATGCATATCTCCAGTGAAGTTGAAGGGATCATTCGAAAAGATAGAGATGCTCTCGATGCCATTGAGGCAATTCTTCCGGCAGGAACCTTATCTGGAGCGCCTAAGATCAGAGCTTGTGAGATTATTGAGGAACTGGAAAAAGAAACAAGAGGTATTTACGGAGGAGCAATCGGATATATTGATTTTACCGGTAATATGGACACTTGTATCGCGATTCGAATGGCAGTGAAGAAGAATAATAAAATTTATATACAGGCAGGTGGCGGCATCGTTGCAGACAGCGTACCAGAAGTTGAATATGAAGAATCAGGTAATAAGGCAAAAGCAGTGATCGAAGCAATCATGAAGGCAAGTGAGGTGAATGAATTATGATTTTAATGATTGATAATTATGACAGCTTTACCTATAACCTAGTGCAGTTAGTAGGAGGTATCGGTGGAGATATTAAGGTAATTCGTAATGATGAGATGACAGTTGAGAAAATCAGAGAGCTTGCACCTACACACATTATCATTTCGCCAGGACCGGGTTATCCAAAAGATGCAGGTGTCTGTGAAGAAATAATTGAGCAGATGAAGGGAGAAATTCCAATACTCGGAGTCTGCCTTGGACATCAGGCAATCTGTGAAACCTTTGGAGCAAAAATCACTTTAGCAAAGCGGCTGATGCACGGCAAACAGAGTACGATTTATATTGCGAACGGAAGTCCGATATTTAAGGGATTAGCACCAATTATCCAGGCTGCAAGATATCATTCCCTGATTGCTGAAAAAGATACGCTTCCAGATGAATTATTAGTTATTGCAGAAGATGAAGACGGCGAAGTAATGGCAGTGAAACATAGGAATTATGATATCTACGGATTACAGTTTCATCCAGAATCCATACTGACTCCGCAGGGAGAAGAAATCATGAAAAACTTCTTAAGAATAGGTGGTAGTGCAGATGATAAAACAAGCAATTTATAAAATATTGAATAAAGAAGATCTTTCTCTTGAAATGACTAAAACAGTGATGGAACAAATTATGAGTGGAAATGCAACGAATGCTCAGATTGCAGCTTTTGTAACAGCAATTCGCATGAAAGGTGAGACCATTGATGAAATAACAGCCTGTGCGATGGTGATGAGAGAAATGGGACTGAAATTACAGCATGAAGGAGATGTCCTGGATATTGTAGGTACCGGTGGCGATGAAGCATTTACTTTTAACATTTCAACTGTTTCTTCTTTAGTGATTTCAGCAGCCGGAATTCCGGTTGCAAAACATGGTAACCGCAGTGTATCCAGCAAATGTGGAAGTGCAGATGTGTTAGAAGCACTAGGTGTTAAAATTGATGTTCCGGTAGAAAAAAGTGAAGAGATTTTAAAAGAAATTGGAATCTGTTTCTTATTTGCACCAATTTACCACTCCTCCATGAGGTATGCTGGTCCGGTTCGAAAAGAAATCGGAGTACGAACCATCTTTAATATTCTTGGGCCACTCTCAAGTCCTGCAAATGCAAACCTGCAGTTACTCGGTGTTTATGATGAGAACCTGGTTGAGCCCATGGCAAGAGTACTTGCAAACCTTGGAGTGAAAAGAGCAATGGTTGTTCATGGACATGACGGGCTGGATGAAGTTTCGCTAAGTGCGAAAACGACAGTCTGTGAAGTTAACGATGGACAGATCAACAGCTTCTTTTTAGATCCGCACCAGTTTGGATTCGATTACTGCAAACCGGAGGATTTAGTAGGCGGAGATCCTGAGATGAATGCAGAAATAGCAAGAAGCATCTTGAGGGGTGAAAAAGGTCCTAAAAGAGATATTGTATTACTTAATTCAGCAATTTGTCTCTATATGTCTTATAATAATATTACACTACGTGAATGTGTAAGAATGGCCGCAGAAACAATTGACAGCGGCAAGGCAATGGAACAGTTGAATAGGTTTATCCAACTTTCTAATTCATAAGAAAGGGAAGGAAATTAAAATGATACTAGATACAATTGCTGAGTCAAATAGAAAAAGGGTTAATAAAGCGAAAGAGATACTACCCTTAGAAGAGTTAAAAAAGATAATCTATGATGGGGCCGGAGTAAGATGCTTCAATAATCGAAATGCTTTTGCATTTGAACGAGCAATCCGAAAGAATATGGCAATGTATTCAGAACAACAAAATAGTAATAGGGAAGCAGATAAAAACGCAATCAATCAGCAGACTTGCCGACAGGAAGATATTACATTTATCTGTGAAGTGAAAAAGGCTTCTCCATCAAAAGGAATTATATCAGAAGAATTTCCTTATTTAACGATTGCAAAAGATTATGAAAAAGCTGGAGCAGATGCCATCTCCGTACTTACAGAACCTGAATACTTCAAGGGTTCTAATGAAATCTTAAGAGAAATCAGTGATCTGGTACGTATTCCGGTACTTCGCAAGGATTTTATCATTGATGAATATCAGATCTATGAAACAAAAACAATCGGAGCAGATGCAGTTCTTTTAATCTGTACTTTATTAGATACTGATACGTTGAAAAGATATATTGGTATATGTAATGAGCTGGGACTGTCAGCCCTGGTCGAGGCTCATACGGAAGAAGAAGTAGCCTCCGCAAGGAAAGCCGGAGCAAGAATGATCGGTGTTAATAACCGTAATCTTCAGACTTTTGAGGTGGATTTGCAAAATAGTATCAAGTTACGCAGCCTAGTTCCACCAGAAATCATCTTTATAGCAGAAAGTGGAATCAGATCAACTGAAGATATACAAGAATTATGTAAAGCAGGAGTAAATGCAGTTCTAATTGGCGAATCTTTGATGAGAAGTGAGAATAAAAAAGAGATGATTCAAAAGCTAAAAAACTTTACTACGTTTGATTAATATGAATTGGAACAAGAAGGGAAAAATATTATGACTAAAATTAAAATCTGTGGTTTATCAAGACCGATTGATATTGAGATGGTTAATAATGTACTTCCTGATTATATTGGTTTCGTTTTCGCAAAAAGTAAAAGGCAGGTGAATGACAGTACTGCCTTATTACTCAAATCAAATCTCGATCCGAAGATACAGGTGGTCGGTGTATTTGTGAATGAGGATAGTAACAGAATCGTCAGGCTATGCCAAGAAGGTGTGATCGACGTGATTCAGCTTCACGGAGATGAGGGAGAAGGCTATATCAGACAATTGAAAAGCAGCGTCTCTAATCCTATCATCAAAGCAGTGAGAGTACAGACTGCTGAAGACATCAGGTTAGCTGAGGAATTATCCTGTGACTATATCCTGCTAGATACCTATAAGGATAATCAATACGGGGGAAGCGGTGAAACTTTTAACTGGTCTATTGTCCCTAAGGGTAAGAAACCATTTTTTCTTGCCGGAGGAATTAATACGGAGAATGTATTAGAAGCAATTGAAAGCATGAATCCCTACTGCATCGATGTAAGCAGTGGAGTAGAAACAGATGGATATAAAGACTTAGAT
>JBASOB010000509.1:0-5372 GCA_049657865.1 Mobilitalea sp. | reverse complement strand
TTATCAATTTTAAAGGAAAGCTCTTCGGAGTCGTCATAAGAAACTAATGCATTGACATTTAAGACTTTATCTAAGGTTCGAGTTTCAGCAACGATAATCTTGTTCTCTTTGGGGGTAAAATCGATTTTGTTCTGCATCATCGGCATGACACTGGCTTTATCCGTATTACTGCAGCCTGCTAATGATAACAAAAAAATAAAAGAAATAAAACAAACCAGAATTTTATATACTGTTTTCATTCTTATGTTCATGCTCATACCTCCGTCGATTTATACTTAATATCCTGGAAAGATTCAGGCGAAGATATGATGATTTTATCGTCCGTCATGCCCAAGCGCACCATGTTTTGCTTACCGATGTCAAGCTTTTCGACAAAATCCAAAGGTAGTTGGATACGTCTGCTTTTATCGAGTATCGCATATTCAATATGGGTATCCTCTTCTTCCTCTAACACATACTGCTTTTTAATAAACTCGCTGCTAGTTTTACCGTCGCTTATGGAAACTACCCTGTCAACCTTTCTGGAAACCTGCCGGTCATGCGTGACTATAACGACGGTTACTCCAAGGTTTTTATTAAGTTCCCTGAAAACATCCAGTATCTGATCCGTAGTCTTACTGTCGACTGAACCGGTTGGTTCATCTGCCATCAGAATCTTCGGATTGTTCGCCATCGCAATGCATATGGCCACTCTTTGAAGCTCTCCACCGGAAAGCTGGTTTAAGCGATTGTTCATCCGGTTCCCCATGCCCACTGCACCGAGCAGCTGTTTTGCACGCTGGCGGCGTTTGCTCGTTCCTGCGATAACCATTGGAAACTCCACATTTTCTAGTGCGGTCAGATAGGGAATGAGGTTTCTTGCATTATTTTGCCATACAAAACCGACTGTTTCTTGTTTGTATTTCATCAGCTGGTATTTACTCATCTTGAAAAGGTCCTTGCCGTCAATAAATATCTTACCCATAGTTGGTTTATCTAGTCCCCCAAGCATATTAAGTAAAGTGGTTTTTCCGCTGCCACTGTTTCCAATAATTGCCATGAGTTCACCTTTTTCCACATTGAAATCCAAACCTTGAAGTGCCATTACCTCAATGTCCTTATTCTTATATATCTTTATTAGATTCTCACATTGAATTATGTAGTTTGTTATTTCACTCATTTATAATCTCACCGTCCCGCATCCTATATAGAACATCAGCCAATAATACAATATCTTGATCATGGGTAGTCATTACCACTGTCATGCCTTCCTTCTCAACCATTTTCTTAAGTAGTCTTATCACATGGAGCCCCATGGTGGAATCCAGCTCGGCAGTGGGTTCATCCGCAAATATAATTTCGGGTCTCTGGACGATTGCTCTTGCTATGGCGACTCTCTGCTGTTCACCACCAGACATTTCGTTGGTCAAATGATTCGCTCTTTTCAGAAGGCCTACCATGTCAAGACATTCTTCCACTCTTTTCCGTCGTTCACGAATTGGGGTCTTGTTTATTCTCAGACTGTATTCCACATTTTCATAAGCTGACATCAAAGGCATTAGGGCTACCGATTGAAATATGAAAGCAATTTTATTACGCCGTAAAAGATCCTTCTCCGATTCAGAAAGGGAGGAGGTATCTCTTCCGTTGAAAAGAACTTTTCCCTCGTTCGGCTCATCTAACGTTCCTGCCAAGTTCATGAGCGTTGTCTTTCCAGAACCTGAGGGGCCGCAAAGCATTGTCAGCTTTCCTGCTTCGATGGAGAGGTTGATACCCTTAAGTACCTGTATGGTTTCAGAACCAACCTGGAAATTACGATGCAAATCTACAATTTCAATAATACTATTCATGTCCGTCTCCCCTGATGCCGCTTTGCGGCATATTAAGTAACTTGGAAGAATTCAAAAATGAATTTCCAATGGAATTCATTTTGGGATTCTTCTTGATTGAAGATGCTTTTTCTTCAATCTTCTCCCAGCTTGATTACCTGTGTAATCTTAATATTCCTTGTTATGACAAATAGTATGGCAAGTGCCGCAAGCTGCATAACTGCAACAACCACATACAATCTAATATAATCGGCTCTCTGTGTAATTACCCTGAAGGGCAGCACCTGTGTGTCTGTATTGTAGAACATTTCATAAAGCGGTATAAAGATATGGCTGGTTACTGCTCCCACTGATATCCCCGCTATAATTGCGGAGCCGGACATAAGTAAATGTTCGAAGGATAGCATCCCAATCACATTTTTGGAGGAAATGCCCATCGCTCGCATGATGCCGAACTGTAGCGACCTTTTCTTAAGGGAAATTACCCAATAAATCAAAAACCCGCTTAGGCATATAATTATGGTCAATATGAAGCCCAGCGTCAGCGAACCGTTGGTGCATAGAATAACCGGTTCCCGTTTCATCTGTGCGATCTTCCTATCGGTATCACTAAAGGTTACTGTTTTGATCTCTTTATCTTTCATTTCGTTTAAAATATCCGAGCCGGAAAATCCTTGTTTTTTCTTAATCCAAACTTCATATGGCTTAATTGGTATATTGTTAAAAATGTATCCATAGTTTGCTACAATCAGATTATTTTCTATTTTTTCACCGGTTCCGTCGATGCCATTTGGCATATAGGAAGGCCAGTAATCGATGAAATCACATACTATAACATTGACTTCTTGTTTCGCAACTTTTAGTGTGATTTCATCTCCCACTTTTATGTTTTGTTTCTTGAAAGAACTGGAAAGAAGCACGCCATTAGGGACATCGGCCAGCAGGTTAAGGTATTCATACCAGTGGTATTGCAGCAATTGCGGTCGGAACCAGGCAACCTTCGCGAATTCGTCGGTCGTTATCGCCATGAAGCGGACTGGTAAAATTGATTTTGGGTAAATCGACGAAGACTCCTCAACATAAACCTTGGTGGCACTTTCTACGCCTTTCAAGCTTAAATATTGATCAAAATCAGGTTCGATGTATTGGTCGATCAAGAGCCCAAGCTCGGACCTTTTTTTATAATTGTCTATTTTCGTCTGTGCCGCACTGCTACCCATAGAAGCACCCACGATATCTCCTGGGGTTGGGGCGCTTTCATCGTCTACATAGTTCCAACTGCCATTAAACGTAATATCAGCTCCAGACTGATATCGTATTGCATCTGTCGCATTCATGTTGATTGTACGAGCAGAGTTTGCACTGAATATACCAATGGAAAGTGTAAGGACGATAAAAAGCATAAGGAACTGTTCCTGACCAGCGGATCTTGCTACTTGAATGAAGGCTGTGTATAGGGAGGTCGGCCAGATCCTTTTGCCCACTAGGAACACTAGCTTTACAATATAAGGGAAAATACTGGTCAGAAATAATCCTGCACCTATAATTAACAGGGCTGCATTCAGAAAAAGCATCGGATCAATCAGCAATCCATCGGTATTTGGCAAAAATCCTCCCGCTCTTTTCGCTAAGGATTTATAAGAAAAGAGCCAATAGATGGAGTATCCCAGCATACCTAAGGATAGGACGATTCTGGAATAGATATACCTGTTTTGGGATCTTCCCTTCTCTTGTTTATATTTAATGATGGAAGTATTGGAAAACAGGGCTGCGGTGATGAGCATAACAGCTATCATGGTCAGAAGGGTAACGATGCTGTATAGGTAGACCCGAGTATTCAGTACTGCCGGTATCGCCTTACGGTTTGTGAACTCCATGAAGGAGTTCGAAGAACCGATAACCTGGCAAATGAATATTCCAAACAATGGTCCAATGGCAAGTGCAACAATGCCAATGGAAAGGCCTTGCATCAGATAACCTCTTAGAATGTGCCGCTTGCCGCCTCCTCTGCTGGTTATCAGCACGATCTCATTTTTATCATAATCGATGATAAGCTTTGAAATCATAAGAATATAAAAGGCAAGAATAACAAATACAAGAATATTAAAAAGCCACATGATGTTGTTCAGTAACTTTTCACTCTGTGTATATTTTACAAATGTTTTTTCAATTGGCATATCAAGTTGTGAAATCTTTTTCTCTGTAAGATAACCCTCCCACGTTTCAGAAACATTTTTGATGGTATCCATATTATCGATGGTTATCTTATTATAATCATAGGCGGAGTACCATTGCGCATTAACATTGATATAAGGCTCTTCTATAAAAAATAACTTCATTAAATCATCCTGGTCTATGTAAAAGATGGGATAATTACTATTTCCTATGAAGTTGAAAAACCAATAGGGATCGTCCGTACTTTTTGGCTCGACAACACCTACTATGACAACCTTCAATGACAACTTGTATTCCTTTCCCTCTTTGGTCGTCATTGAACCGCATTTGACATCATAAGGTTTATTCAGTACCAGCTGATGGTTGACCATATCTGTTGCGGTAATTACGGTTTCTATAGTATCTCCGGTAATTCCGGGATTGTTCATGCGCCCTGTGATTATCTGTACATGATCCTTCAGATTGCTCAGAGAAGACATTGACAAATTCATCGGCAGCTGACTGGTCTTGAAAAGGGTGATATCGTTTGAGATGGTTCTTAAATATTTAACCGAAGTCTGAACAGGGAGCCCTAAACGTGTGATCAAATCGTCCGTGACTAGCTTGTCTGCTTCCATGTATGCCCCAGTATAATCAGAGGTAGTGTTCGAGGTCAAAGCCTTGCCGATCAGTGCACTGCCGGGATAGATTCCAGTTTCTTCCTGACTATTTCGGAGGGAGCTTGTATACTCGTTGAAAGAAGCTCCACGTGTAAACATGGGGATACTGCTGACGGTTGCCACGGTGAGTATGAAACCCATCAGGAGGCAGATGGAAAGCCACTTGTTCTGTAACATTTTCCTTAAAACATTAAAGATCAATTTATTCTGCCTCCCTTATTGCACCAATATCTCATCCGTTTCCGTGATGCCTTTTGTTATTTCTACATCAATGCCGTTATAGGATTCCACTCCTATTTCGACCTCACGCTCCTCGATGGCACCATTCTTATATACATTAACGTAACTCTTTCCGTTATCTGTCCTGATATACGATTTATCAATAATAAGTATATCCTGGACATTCTGAAACACATATTCGATCGAAGCCGTATCATTCAGGTTTACAAGGTTTATATCAAGCCCCTCCACACGGAAGGTGTAGGCATTCTTAAAATTAGTATTTTTTTCATTGACGTTTTCCTCTGGAGTTTTAAGTACCTCACCTTTATATGATTTATCATTATATTCAACTGAAACCTCTTTGCCTGCCGGCAGGCTCTCCGTAATCTGGCTTTCTTTTACAACAAGAACCATATCCTTGGGGTCACAAACGGTTATGAAGGTTGTCCTCACCCCAATCATCTGTCCGGGTTTTATAGGATTGATAAAGGTTACAATACCTGAAATG
>JBASOB010000508.1:0-26707 GCA_049657865.1 Mobilitalea sp. | reverse complement strand
GATAGAATATGGGAGTTGATGAGATGGATTTTTTTGAACAGAATATGGGATGCCTTAAGGAATATCGAAATAAAATATATCTTAAGATACAGGAGATGACAGATGGGTCATCTAGAAATGTACTTACTAACATGGAAACAGAAGAGGCAAAAGATGGTGAATCTTATCTTAGTTTCCACAAGGATGGTAAGAATTATCGGATCAACAGCAGTTATAGTCCCAAACATGAGGCTGAAAAGTGGGTAGAACAGTTTGCATTTTTAAATATGAATATTGCAATTACGATGTTTGGCTTGGGAACGGGATCATTTGCCCGTGAATTACTGAATAAGAAAGAAAAGAATGATGTACTGATTGTTTATGAACCCAGTGCAGAATTATTTATATATGTATTACATCATTATAATTTGACGGATCTACTGTCGTCAACAGGTATGCTGTTAGTAGTGGAAGGACTGAATGAGAGCGATTTCCACAATATGCTGAGAATGTGCGTGAATATTACGAATTTATATACGCAGATTCAATGTACGCATCCCTATTATGAAGAATTATTCACCGAGAGCTATGTAGAATACTGGAAAGAGCTTCGGGATAATTATTACTATACCATAAAGAGTATAAATACTGAGATATCATTTGGTGAAAGATTTATAGAAAACAACATGAGAAACTTGAAGTATCTGCGTGACAGCGTATCCTTGAAGGATATCAAAAGTGAGATTGATACAGAGATTCCAGCAATTATCGTTGCGGCAGGGCCGTCTATGGGGCGCAATATTGAAGCTCTTAAGAATGCAAAAGGGAAAGCATATATCTTTGTTGTGGATAGAATTCTCCAATATGTACTTGATCAGGGGATTGAACCGGATTTTATCGTTACGATGGATCCAACGAAACCATTGGAATATTTTTCTGACAGAACGGATATCACGATTCCTCTAATCACGGTATATGATGCAAATTGGAAAATATTGCAATTGCACAAAGGTAAGAAAATTATTGCCATCTGCTTTGATTATTTGCAAAAAATATATAAACAGCTTGATAAAAAACCGGAAATTTATGATATTGGAACTTCTGTGGCAACGGTAACCTTTGCAGCATGTAGAAAACTTGGATTTAAAACAATCATCCTGGTCGGACAGGATTTGGCTTTTGATGGAGAATCAACCCATGCCGGAGGATCGGTTGAAAAAGCTACTTGGGCAGGCCAGAACTATGAGATAGAGGGTGTTTACGGAACCAAGGTAACCACCAGACATGATTGGTATGAATTCCTAGGGTGGTTTCGAGATATGATTGCAGCGATGGAAGATGTAACGGTAATCGATGCAAAAGACAGAGGCGCTAAAATTGAAGGAACAATCGTCATGCCACTTGAAGAGGCATTAGAAAAATACAGCAATCATAAAGTACCTTCTTTGGAACAATTGGATAAGATGACAACGTTTAATCAAGATGAAATGAGTGAAGTTATCGTATATTTTGAGGATATCTATCAGGAAATCTCAATCATCAAAAGAAAAGTGAAAGAAGCAATTACTCTTTGCGAAAATCAAGTCAGAGATTTTAAAAGAAATCCGAATGAAACGAAAGAAACAAGAAATAGGTATAAAAAACTAAGTAAGATTAATGAGAATGTGGAATCAATGACAATATATTCGATGACAGAAACACTCATCACGGCGAAAGCAGCTCATGAGTTATCAAAATTAGGTCAATTTACAGAAGACTTTGATAATGACAAGATTAGTACTTATGAAAAATCAATGAAAGTTTATGAAGCAATTATAGAGTCGGTAGACTATATTAAGCCATTTTTGAAAGAAGCAATCGATACGATTTAGATAGATAAGGACACTCGCCACATCGCAGGTAATAGGTATATTAAATTTGATGATGAAGGGTAATGAATTAGAAGGATTGCAATATAGAGGTATTATTAACAGATAAGAGCTTTTGAATTACGAAAGCTCTTTTTTGTAAATTCAGGAGAAAGATTCCTATCATTTCGGATGAAAAGATCGAGAAAATACAAATCAATATGTTGATTGAGGACAAGAATTCTATGATAAGAATATAGAGTAATTTGTAAATGTATATGATATAATAAAAACGTAGTGAACAAACCACAAGCTTGCTTGTGAGCTTGCGAGCGGAGTAAAAGATCATGAATACGTATTTTATTCATGATATAATATTCAAAAATAGGATAGAAGCGGAGGAGTATGGATGAAAGTATTAGTAACCGGAGCGGACGGTTTTATCGGAAGCCATTTGACAGAGAGTTTATTAGAACAAGGGTATGATGTGAAAGCGTTTACTTTTTATAATTCCTTTAATACCTGGGGATGGTTGGATACTCTGCCGAAAGACAAATTAAAGCAAATTGAGATTTTTTCTGGAGATATCAGGGATCCGAACGGGGTGTATGAGGCAATGACCGGAGTAGAACAGGTCTTTCATTTGGCTGCACTCATTGCAATACCTTTCAGTTATCATTCTCCGGATTCTTATGTCGATACGAATATAAAAGGAACTCTCAACGTATTACAGGCGGCTAGAAAACTTGATACGAAGCGTGTATTAATTACATCAACATCAGAAGTGTATGGGACAGCGCAGTATGTTCCAATTGATGAAAAACACCCGTTCCAGGGGCAGTCACCTTATTCGGCTACCAAAATAGGTGCGGATCGTCTAGCAGAAAGTTTTTATAGAAGTTTTAATATGCCAGTTACTATCGTCAGACCGTTTAATACTTATGGACCAAGACAGTCTGCAAGAGCAGTCATCCCTACCATCATTTCGCAGCTATTAGCAGGAATAGAAGAGATAAAGCTTGGTTCACTTACTCCGACCAGGGACTTTAACTATTGCCTTGATACAGCGAATGGATTTATTGAGATTGCGAAATCAGATAAAACTATTGGAGAAGAAATCAATATTGCGACTCAGCAGGAGATTTCCATCGGTGAGCTTGCAGCTGAAATTATTGCCCAGATTAATCCCAAAGCGCGAATTATATGTGAAGAAGAACGCTTAAGACCTGAAAAAAGTGAAGTGAACCGTTTGCTGGGTTCGAACGCAAAGATTAAAAGTCTGACTTCCTGGAGCCCGAAATACACTTTGAGCGAAGGAATCAGTGAGACGATTGAATGGGTAAAACATAATATGAGTGCTTATAAAACTGATATTTATAATATATAGGAGGTACATTTATGGGACAGTTTATTCCATTGTCAGTTCCGAACCTGAAGGGAAAAGAACTGGAATATGTAACACATGCAGTCGAAACAGAATGGATCTCTACCGCTGGTCCATACATCATAGATTTTGAGAATAACATCGCAGAATATGTAGGGGCAGAAGGAGCAGTCGCATGTCAGAATGGAACTGCAGGTTTGCATCTTGCTCTTTTAGCATGCGGAGTTACCAAAGAGGATGAAGTAATTGTTCCGACACTTACGTTCATAGCAGCAGTTAATCCGGTGAAATATATTGGCGCAGAAGCAGTTTTCATGGACTGTGATGACAGTCTGACGATGGATCCCGTCAAATTGGAGAGCTTTTGTGAAAATGAGTGTGAACTGCAAGCTGATAAATTGATCAATAAAAAAACAGGAAAACAGATAAAAGCAGTTGTCGTAGTTCATGTGTTTGGCAATATGGCAGATATGGTAAGCATTACAGAGCTTGCAAAAAAGTATCATCTAAAATTAATTGAAGATGCTACGGAGGCACTTGGAACCTATTATACCGAAGGTGAATTTAAAGGGAAGTTCGCAGGTACAATGAGTGATATCGGAGTATATTCCTTTAATGGGAATAAGATTATCACTACTGGCGGAGGCGGAATGATTGTTGCCAAGGAGAAGGAAAGACTGGAATACTGCAGATATCTTTCCACTCAGGCAAAAGATGATACCCTCTACTATGTTCACGAGGAAATTGGATACAATTACCGTATGAGCAATCTTCAGGCTGCTCTTGGTCTTGCACAGCTAGAACAATTAGAGCAATTTATAGAGACAAAAACAGAAAACTATAAGCTGTATCAGGAACTAGGGATTCCGCTTCTAGGATTTCGGACAGGAATCCGCTCAAATCATTGGTTTTATTCTTACATGACAGATCAACGAGATGAACTTATGGAGGCACTGAATGATCAGGAGATTCAGACCAGGCCAATCTGGAAACTGATCCACACTTTAAAACCTTATGAAGGCTCACAGTGCTATCAGATAGAAAAGGCTAATTATTATTACGATAAAGTATTAAACCTGCCCTGCAGCAGTAATTTGAGCCAGGATAATGTTCGGACCGTTGCCGCTGCAATACAGAAATTCGAATAAAACAAAGAACATCTTTACAATAAAGGGTGTTCTTCCTGGACTTGGGATGCTCGAAAGGGTATTATTATATTTCAGTATAACTTATCATATGCGGGGAGGGATTGTTGTGAAATTATCAGATTTTTTAGTGGGCGGGGACAAATCTATCTTAGAAGTTATGAAAGTCATCGATACCAACGCAAAAGGAATTGCTTTTATATGTGAAGAAGATCAGCTGCAGGGAGTTGTGACCGATGGCGATATTCGAAGACATATTTTAAGAAAAGGCAAACTGGATGCACCAGTTCGTGAAATTGCAAACTATAGTCCTAAATATATTACGAATGAAGATACCATTGATTATTTTACCTATATGAAGAGTCATTCAATTAAAGCTCTTCCGGTCATTAACAAGGATCATAAGATTATCAATATCCGTTTCTTATATGATAGTAAGCCACTATACAATACTAATATGAATACTCCGGTAGTTATTATGGCAGGTGGAAAAGGAACCAGACTTTATCCGTATACCCAGATATTGCCAAAACCACTGATTCCGATTGGGGACAAGACAATTACTGAAATTATTATGGATCATTTTGAGGCATTTGGCTGTAAACACTTTGATGTTGTCGTAAATTATAAAAAGAATTTTATAAAATCTTTCTTTCTAGACAATGAAACTAAAAGAGATATGGATTTTATTGAAGAGGAAGACTTTTACGGTACCGGCGGGGGACTCAAATTGCTGGAAGGCCGCTATACAGATTCTTTCTTTATTACTAACTGCGATATTTTGATCGAAGAGGATTATTCTGAAATTATGAAGTATCATAAAGAACAGAAAAATATCATTACGATAGTTTCAGCGACTAAGAATACAGTAATTCCTTACGGAACGATTGAACTAGATAGTGAAGGACGGGTAGAAAAATTGGTGGAGAAACCAAGTTTTTCTTTCTTGACGAATACTGGATTATACATTGTTGAACCAAGATTTCTCGAGAAAATTCCGAGTCATTCCTTTATCCATATCACGGACGTTATTCAAAACTGCGTCAATGAAGGAGAAAAAGTTGGAGTATATCCGATCAGCGAACATGCCTGGATGGATATGGGGCAAATGGAGGAACTTGAGAAGATGAGAGAAAGGTTGGAGGGCGATGCGGGAAAGTAAAAAAATCCTTCTGTTAGGAACTGGTGGTCATTGCCGTTCTGTTGCAGACAGCCTGATAGCATCAGGAATTTATGATGAAATCGCTCTGGTGGGAAAGCCACGTGAAGAGAAGAAAATAGAGGAAACAACGAAAAAGATAGGTATTGCTGAGCTGACAAAAATAGATAAGATAGAATGTACAGATACTGCTGAAAAAGCAGACAATGCTGAGAATGCAGCAACGGTAGAATTTATGAGCCTTGTGGAGATAGGAACAGAGGATATGCTCAGTTCCTTCTTTGAAGAAGGTTATCACTATGCCTTTGTTGCCCTTGGGAGTATCGGAGATCCCTCGGTACGTCATACTATTTATCAAAAAGTTAAAAACTTAGGGTTTATCCTACCGAATATTATCGACCCCAGTAGTGTAATCAGCAAATTTGCAGAGCTTGGTGAAGGCATCTTTGTAGGTAAAAATGTGGTTATCAATGCAGCAGCGAAGATCGGTAACTGTGCCATTATCAACACAGGCAGCATCATAGAACATGATTGTGAAATCGGTGAGTATGTTCATGTTTCACCAGGGTGCACTATATGTGGTAGTGTAAAGGTGGAGGCTGATACTCATGTTGGAGCAGGAAGCGTGATAAAGCAAGGGATTCATATAGGTGAAGATACCATGATCGGTATGGGAAGCATTGTGCTATCGGATATCGGAGATCATGCTACTGCTTATGGAAATCCGTGCAGAATAATAAAATAAATAATTGAAATATGGAAGTCAAGATATTCCCCATTCTATAAGATATTGGAGGGCAATATGGCAAAAACTTATATCATAGCAGAAGCTGGAGTCAATCATAACGGAGATGTTGCACTTGCAAAGGAAATGATTGCTGCTGCAAAAAAAGCTGGAGTAGATGCAGTTAAATTTCAGACGTTTGTATCAAAGAATTTAGTCTCGCAATTTGCACCGAAGGCACAATACCAAAAGCTAGCAACAGGTCAGGAGGAGTCGCAACTTCAGATGCTTCAGAAGCTTGAGCTGTCGTTTGAACATTTTAGAGAGTTGAATGAGTATGCGAAGAGAATCGCAATCGATTTTATCTCTACCCCTTTTGACTTAGAAAGCATTGATTTCTTAGCAACCCTTTCCATGCCGTTTTGGAAGATACCCTCGGGAGAAGTTACGAATAAACCATATCTTATGAAAATAGAGCAGACAAAACTTCCAATTATCCTATCAACTGGAATGTGTACGATAGAAGAAATTGCAGAAGCACTCGTAATATTTCAAGATTACAGCAGGGCAGATATCACGTTGCTTCACTGCAATACAGAATACCCAACTCCGTTTTCAGATGTTAATCTACGTGCAATGAAAACAATTGCTAACAATTTTGGAATACGTGTCGGATATTCGGATCATACCCAGGGAATTGAAGTAGCAATTGCTGCGGTAGCACTTGGAGCTCAAGTGATAGAGAAACACTTTACGATGGATAAGACAATGCCAGGACCGGATCATAAGGCCAGTCTTGAACCGGAGGAGCTTGCAGCAATGGTAAAGGCCATCAGGAATATTGAAGCTGCCTTAGGAAATGGGATAAAACAACCCTCTCCTTCGGAACAGAAGAATATTGCAATTGCTCGAAAAAGTATTGTCGCTAGGAATAACATTCAAAAAGGAGAACTGTTTACCGAAGAGAATATTACAACAAAGCGCCCGGGGGATGGAGTTTCTCCGATGCGTTGGTTTGATCTTATAGGAAAGACATCGAACAGAAATTATTTTATTGACGAGAAGATTGACAAAATATTATAATTTGATGAAAAACGTTATTATGGATGCTCGTAATTTGTAGAAGAAGGGGTCATATGAAGAGAATAATCAGTGTCTTGACAGCTACCAGGGCAGAGTATGGTCTGCTGAAACCAATTATAGTAAAGTTGAACCAAGTAGAAGAATTTGATGTACGTATTGTAGTAACAGGAATGCATCTCTCGGAAGCTTTTGGCATGACCTATCAGGAGATTGAACAGGACGGGTTTACAATTGATAAGAAAATAGAGATTCTCTCAGAGGAGGATAGCCCGGCTGCGGTTTCGAAAGCGATGGGGCTTGCGCTAATCGGATTTGGTGAATATTTTGAAGCGCTGAAACCAGAGCTTTTAATTGTCCTCGGAGATCGCTATGAGACATTGGCAGTAT
The DNA here is from genome assembly GCA_049657865.1 of Mobilitalea sp. GTDB lineage: Bacteria > Bacillota > Clostridia > Lachnospirales > Lachnospiraceae > Mobilitalea. The sequence continues at coordinate 18,999 of JBASOB010000508.1, read as the reverse complement.
GCACTGCTGCAATGAATGCACAGGTTCCGATTGCTCATCTATATGGAGGGGAAACAACGGAAGGTGCTATTGATGAAAGTATCCGACATGCGGTCACAAAGATGAGTTATCTTCACTTTACAAGTACGGAGGAATACCGCAGGCGGGTGATACAGCTCGGAGAAGCTCCGGAGAGAGTGTTTTGCGTAGGAGCAATTGGAATCGAAAACATACAGACAGCAGAATTTTTATCCAAGCAGGAATTAGAGCAAAGTATTGGATTTTCACTTGACAATCCCTATGCCATGGTTACGTTTCATCCGGTAACGCTAGAAGAGGATGGAGCCAAAAAACAGATTGAGGAACTTCTTAGAGCCTTCGATCATCATAAGGAACTTAATTATATCTTTACAAAAGCAAATGCAGATGCGAATGGAAGAGCAATTAATAGTATGATAGATGCCTATGTAGCAGAAAGAGAGAATGCGGTCGCCTTTGCTTCGCTCGGGATGCAGAGGTATTTGAGTGCACTGAAATATTGCTGCGTAGTAATAGGGAATTCCTCCAGCGGATTACTAGAAGCTCCTTCCTTTGGAGTTCCGACAATTAATATCGGTGATCGCCAGAAAGGCAGGCTGCAAAGTGCTTCGGTGATTAACTGTCCAGCAAAAGAGAGTGCAATCCGACATGCTATTACGATTGCCTGCAGTGATGATTTTAAGACAGCAGCGAAAAACTGCAGTAATCCGTATGGAGACGGCAAAACTTCAGATAAGATTATTGAAGTAATAAAGGATCACGTAATGAATCAACGTATTCAGCTTAAAAAAAGTTTTTATAATATAGAGTTTAAATTAACATAAGACATTTTACTTATGAATCATGGTAAAATTCAAATAGGAACGATAGATTGAAAAAAGAAACTTTCATCACTATTTGAGTCGAAAGCAACATGTCGGCATAAAAATTAGTGTAATGTTTGATAAGATGAACTAGATTAAAAACAATCTTAAGGGGGAAGGTAGAGATTATGGGTAACCTGGCATTAATCCCGGCAAGAAGTGGATCAAAAGGATTGATCAATAAGAATATTAAATTGTTACAGGGCAAGCCACTGATTGCGTATTCGATTGAAGCCGCAAGAGAAAGTGGAGTATTTGATGAAATCTATGTATCCACTGACTCGCAGGAATATGCAGAAATTGCACTGCAGTATGGAGCAAAAGTTCCCTTTTTAAGGAATCCTGATACTTCAACAGATACAGCCACCTCCTGGGATGTCGTGAAAGAAGCGCTAGATCGTTATGAAAAGCAGGGAATCAAGTTTGATATGGTTACCCTGCTGCAACCGACCACTCCTCTTCGTACTGCAGATGATATTTGCAGTGCCTATGAGCTTTTCTTGAAGGAACAAGCGAAGGCAGTTGTAAGTGTATGCGAGATGGATCATTCTCCTTTATGGTGTAGTGTTCTACCGCAAGATCACTCCCTGGTTAATTTTATTCCAAAAGAAGTGATGGAAACACCAAGACAGGAGCTTCCTACTTATTACCGGATTAATGGTGGTATTTATATGGTTCGGACGGATTACATCCTGCGGACAACTAATTTATATGAGGCCGGATGCTATGCGTATGTGATGGAGAAAAAGAATTCTGTCGATATTGATGATGAATTTGATTTTAAAATGGCAGAAGCTATCTTAGAGATGAGAACATAGGCTGGGACGAATTAACTGAGAGGTGAGAATATGATATCTATTTGTATGATAGTGAAAGACGAAGCGAAAATCCTGGATAAATGTCTTCAGGAATTGGTTTTGTTTGGATACGAAATCATAATTGTGGATACCGGTTCCACAGATGAAACCAAAACGATTGCATATCAATATACGGATAAAGTATTTGATTATATATGGCAGCAGGACTTTGCAGCAGCTAGGAATTATGCGGCAGAGCAGGCAGGGCAGGAATACATTTTATCCATAGACAGTGATGAAATTGTTACGAAGGCTGATAAGACAGAATTAGAAGCTGAAATAAGGAAACACCCGAAAGATATTGGAAGATTGTGCCGTATCAACGATTATAGCCGTGGAAAAGAAATATATAGTTCAAAAGAACGTGTAAGCAGATTATATTCGAAAGAATATTACCATTATGAGGGAAGGATTCATGAACAGATTGTAAGCTTAAAGGGAAATGCAAATGTTTTCTATGATATTCCGATTGAAATGCGTCATGTAGGTTACGAAGGAGATCTGAATATAAGAAAATTGAAAACACAGCGAAATATCAATCTACTTATCATCCAGATGGAATTAGAAGGAGAAGATCCCTATCTCTTATACCAGTTAGGTAAAAGTTACTACATGCAGGAGGAGTATCAGGAAGCATACGCATGGTTTGAAAAAGCGGTAGCCTATGATTTGAATCCAGACCTTGAGTATGTACAGGATTTGATTGAAACCTATGGTTATTCGTTGCTTAACACAGGTCAATATGCAAAAGCTTTGCTGATGGAAAATATATATCAAGATTTTGCTACAAGTGCAGACTTTGTATATCTGATGGGACTGATTTATATGAACAATGCCAAATTTACGGAAGCAATTCGTGAGCTTTATAAGGCAACAGAAATGAAGGAATACAAGATGGAAGGGGTTAATAGCTTTCGTGCGTATTATAATATCGGTGTTATTTATGAATGTCTTGGGATGAAGAATAAGGCAAGAGATTTTTATGAAAAATGCGGGGAGTATCCACTTGCAGAGAATAGATTGAAGATACTTGGAAATAATGGATTAAATGAGAAAACCTTGTGAGATATACCGATAAGACTAATATATTTCTAATCTTTCGTTATTGATTTTGCAGGGTAATTCTTACGATAAAAAGCCTTTGACATACGGATTATCCCGTTTCAAAGGCTTTTATTTTATAAATGTAATCCTGCAACAATTAAGCTATCAACGATAACGGTTGATAATACTGATGATACGTTCCGTCAAAAGATCTTTCGTTGGGACATTGATATTATAATTGATTTCAGAAATGCTGGTAATACAGCACTCTTCAATTTCATCACAAATCGTATTCCATGGATGTCCGTCAGCGATATAGCTGTTTTTTACAAGACTTAATAAGAAGATAGTCTTGTCACAAAGATGGAGATATGCGGTAAGCAACGTATTCGCATCAATGCTTGGATATAGCAGATTAAACATTTGTATGAATCCATGATGTTGTTCCACACGGTTTTCAATTGTTGCATAGAAAGGAAAACTTGGAGTAGCCAAATTGCTAACCTTAGCAGATGTTAAGTCGTCTTCGGCAGAGCCTTCTAGGAAGAAAGGAGTATTATCCTCATAATAATCACCACAAAGAGAAAAGAGCATAGCCCAGCAGGTATGTGAATAAAACAGAACTGCTTTATTAGTTTCAATATGCTTCATCGTCCATTTATAAATATCTAATTCATGAACTAAGTCAGAACGATAAATGAGTCCGGAAACATAATTTGAGTTTAGCAGGGAAGCAAGAAATGCATCTTGACCCATCTTGGTGGTGCGGCAAACCTCGTGATTATAATAATGTCGGCCGCGAGAAATAGCAAAACTGATATTTGGATTATTTTTTAAAACGGACAGATAATGAGTAAAGGAGTCTAGGATTAGAGAATCTTCATCACTTAAAAGACAGGTGAATTGTCCTTTTGCAATCTCTAAGACCTGACAGAAATTAGAATTTGCACCCATATTCTCAGGAAATTCGAAATATTGAATACGGCTATCCTGGATGTTTTTGATTTCTTCATATTCTTTTGCGAATTTTACACTACCGTTATTACTTATGACAAATTCAATTTCTGCATCATATTGGGATTCTAGAAGGCTTTGTATGTTTTGCAAAGCGCGATGTCCTCTATTGTAACTTGGAATTCCGATGGACAAAAGAACATTACTTGTGTTGCGACCTTCTGTAGTTAATCGGTAAGCATGTTCTTCCTCAAGGACTGCAGTAATTTTGTGTTCCATATTTGTTATGTTCCTACCATATAATAATCGTGGAAGGTAAACAGCGGTATTCTCGTGAAAATAGAATTGAAAACTTGAAAGAGAATCCATCAATTTAACATTATCGCATAAACGCTCCATGATAGATGGAAGTTTTAGAAGAGATAAAGTCATATCCATACAGGAAGAAATGAAATATAAAGTTCGATTTTTGTTAGATAAAATACAATCCTTCATAGTGCTGAAATTCCAGTCATCCATGATTACAATATCTGAAAATTCATCTGCGTATTCCACCGGAGTATAGTTTCGTAACGCTTCCTCAGAGATATCGATATAACCTTCAAATTCTTTCGATTTTCTGTTAAACATCAGGTATTTATTGTCTTCATAAGGAATAAAATCAATAGGAAGTTCTTCAAAGGAAGGAATTAAAGGCAAAATAATATGATCCAAAAAAGCAGAAGTATAATTTTCATAAGTTGATTTAAATTCTTCCTGATTAGGCAGAACGAAGGAATCATAAAGAAGTGTTTCTATTTCCTCCTTGTGGTACCCAAGATTATAGGCATACAGGAACATATTCAGAGAGAGTTCGTATTCACTTAGATTAAAAAGAAAGTAAGCATAATCATAACTTTGCTCAGCCAGCAAAGGTGAATTTTCCTCTTTTAAATCCTTAATAAGTGACAGATATAATTGCGAGACTTCTGTGTAGTTCTCCTGTTGAAACATATCGGTAATTAAATTTAATCTATTTTCAATAAGGTCCATTCCAATCTCCATTCTTGCAGCAACTTAAGTAGATAGGACTTGGTTCAAGTCCTAGTAAGTATATCGACAGAAAATGCAGCTTATATTAGTAGAAAATGCACATTTCATGGGTCAAAAATCAATTAGAGTGTAGTAGCCAAAACACAAACAACCATAGGCAAGCAAGACGGGGGTACTTACGGAAGATATTAAGTTATGAAATCTTATGAAAAGCCGATATAGATAATAACGATATTTTAGAGAAATAGTGATGTTCAAAAGAAACATTAATATTATAACAACTGTTTTGATAGGATATCACAAAACCACCTTGGAGTCGTCTTTGACAATGGAAAAAGATTCAACTATAATGACATTATATCATTATATTTCCTTAAAGTTGGATGAAATAAATGAGCTTTATTTGTCTGGAGGAAAAGGTATGGACAGGGTCCGTATTCAAAGAATTCATACTTAAAACATAAAGAATCTATGAGAGAGATAGGATGATAGGAATGATAAATCAGCAAAGTAAGGAAAACATAATTGTCGAAAGTGCTATTTTTGATAAAAGCAATAAGGAAAGTCATAAGGAAGCCCATAAAGAAACTCATAAAGTAGTATTAGAAGCAAAAGCAGGCATCAGACTTTCACTTGCCACTGGGGAATTAGAAATTGGTCATCCGAACAGAATGACAACACAGCATTTTTATAAAGCAGAAAAGGGAAGTAGACTTCATCTGTTGTGCCAGGATTATACCTTTGCAGTCGCTACCTATTCTTTAGATAGAGATATGACATATATTTATACCTATGCATACCAAAAGGAAGAAAATTGGACGACCTATCAGCATGATCTTATGCCTGAATCCTATGGGCAGAAGGACTATGTATTTGAAGAAGAAATGTATTTTCGAGTTAATATAAAAAAGATGGATGATGGTATCCTAACAGAGTACGAAGAAGATAGGATGAATGAAATCCTTGAATATACAACAAAGCAGACAAGTAAAATAGAAAAATCGTATTTCATCGAAGAAATAGAAGACACCACGAATAGAATTAAAGAGATAAGAGCAGACGATTCTATCGTATTTGCAATGCTTACGGATTCCCATTATACCGTGAATGGAACGTGGGAGGATACCGCTGATAATATTCACAGAGTACATAAGGCAGCAGGTTTTGACGCAATCATTCATCTTGGAGATTTTACGGATGGAATGGTAAGTGCAAAGGTAACAAAGGATTATGTGTCAATGGAAATAGAGGATCTGTTGAAAAATAATGTTCCGCTCTATTATGTGCTTGGAAATCATGATTCCAATTATTTTCATAGTAATACAGAACGAATGACGAAGATGGAACAGAATGATTTTTATTTTAAATATATTGATAAAAATATCAACAGGAATTTAGACCAGGCATATTATTATGTCGATTTTACGAAGAAGAAACTGAGGGGTATTTTTCTTGATTCCTATGATTTTGAAGAAAAAGTAAAATACGGTTTTTCGGCAGAAGAGCTGCTTTGGTTAAGAAAGACATTGGATCAGACGCCCGAAGGGTATCCTGTGATTGTATTCAGCCATGTCCCTCCTTTGGCAAGACTGCATTATTGGACAGATACGATTTTCAATAGCGATATCTTGATGGAGATACTGGAAGCCTATGATCAACAAGAAGGAAAACAGGTACTTGCCTTCCTGCATGGACATAATCATGCAGATCAGATTTATACTGAGAGACGTTTCCCGATTATCTCTATCGGATGCTCCAAATGTGAATATTTTACGGATAAAAAGCCGGAAGGATCTTTTACCTATGAAAGAACCTTTAACACAGTTACACAGGAATTATGGGACACTATGATTATCACCCCCTCACAGAGAAGAATTGATTTTGTTCGCTTTGGAGCTGGCGAAGATAGAAGCGTGAAGTAGAAAAACTTCACGCGGAAGATCTACGAAACTCGCACAGTGGTGCTCGTTCCTTGTTCTTCCAGATGTTTTCAATGTTGCGAAGCAGCATTATGTTTGAAATTTGTGAACTTGGAAATCTAGAGACTAGAAAGAAGGTTAAACATTGAAAAAAGTAATTACTTATGGTTCGTTTGACTTATTTCATGAAGGACATTATAGAATGCTGCAGAGAGCGAAAGCGCTTGGCGACTATTTAATTGTTGGTGTAACGACAGAACAATATGATGAATCACGGGGTAAATTAAATATTACGGACTCCTTGGGAGAGCGTATCGAAAATGTTAAACGAAGTGGATTCGCGGATGAAATCATCGTAGAAGATCATGTCGGGCAGAAAGTTGAGGATGTCCAAAAATATGGAATTGATATATTTGCAATCGGATCAGATTGGACAGGTATCTTTGACTATCTGAATGATTTCTGCGAAGTGGTTTATCTTGAAAGAACAAAGAACATTTCCTCTACTATCATCAGAGAGCAGAAACATCCAATCATTCGTATTGGTATCATTGGTACTGGAAGAATTGCGGATAAATTTGTACCGGAAGCAAAGTATGTCAGCGGTATCACGATACACAGTGCCTATAATCCGCATTATTCAAGTGCAGCGCAGTTTGCGAAGAAATATGAACTGGGATTTTATACGGATAAAATAGATGATTTTCTTAAGGATGTGGATGCGGTTTATATTGCGTCCCCTCATGAAACCCATTATGATTATGTGAAATTAGCATTACAGAATAATAAGCATGTGCTCTGCGAAAAACCAATGGCCTTCTCGAAGGAGCAGGCAGAGGAATTGTTTGCTTTAGCCCATGAAAAAGACTGCGTGTTGCTGGAGGCAATTAAGACTGCATATTGCCCGGGATTTGCTCAGCTGATCGGAATTGCGAAAAGCGGTGCGATTGGCAAGATAAGGGATGTAGAAGCCTGTTTCACAAGACTTACACCGAATACTTTAAGGGAAATAACGGATACGAAATACGGTGGAAGCTTTACGGAGTTTGGAAGCCATACCTTGCTTCCAATCTTTAAATTAATGGGAACGGCATACAAAGAAGTACGTTTCGAAAGTATATGCTCAGACAATGGAGTAGATATGTATACGAAGGCATTTTTCTCTTATAAGGACGGCATGGCATTATCTAAAAGCGGTGTCGGCGTTAAATCAGAAGGGCAGCTGATTATATCGGGAACACAGGGCTATATTCTGGTGGAATCACCTTGGTGGCTGACACAGTCCTTTGAAGTAAGATATGAGGATCCTACGAAACGGGATAAATACTATATGAAATTCCTTGGGGATGGACTTCGTTATGAAATCAGCAATTTTGCCTTCATGATTAATGGCCACGACAGACGTTCCTTTAAATTTGCGGAGGAGGAATCCATTGCAATGGCAGGCGTTATGGAGAAATTCCTTGAGAAGAGAAATCAGCATCTCTAGAAGTGTTAAGCCTGTGAATAGAAATGAAATCAGTATGTCTAGAAGTGTTAAGCCTAAGAATATTTGATTTATACTTATAGTGAGAAGATGATAGGAGGAAAGCTCTGTGCGAAAACATCAAAAAGCTGGAATACTTGATATGATGGAAGAGATGGAACAAAATTATAAAGAGATGGATCGTATAGGGAAGCCTGAAAAGCTTGAAGAAATACTTGCCACTTGCCAGGAGAAGGCGATAAGAATCGGGACACTTATAGAAGAAAGTGAAGGAGAAGAGCATCCGATTGTTCATGCACTAGAAGAGTATTGTGAAATCGTATATACCGCTAGTCAATCAACAAACAATACCACTGCTTTTCATGAAAAGCTAAAACAACTCCTGTTACGAACCAATAAAATTAAGAAAGAGATAAAAGATAATCTTCCTGAAAAGAAAGAGATTGTATTTCTGCCATATAAAGCATCTATGTGGGATTCACTTGAAAGTATATGGATGGCTGCGAAAGAGGACAAGAATTGTGATTGTTATGTAATTCCGATTCCGTATTTTGATTTGGATAAGAAAAATGATACTTTTATCATGCATTATGAGGGAGATCAGTTCCCGGATTATGTGCCGATTACTCCCTACGAGGAATATAGTTTAAAGAACAGAAGACCGGATATTATTTATTTTCATAACCCCTATGACCAATTTAATTATGTGACATCAGTCCATCCGGATTATTATTCTTCGGAACTGAAGAAATGTACGGACTTATTGGTTTATGTGCCTTATTTTGCGACCGGTGGTGATATGGGAGACGTCTTCTATGAGTTGCCGTCTTATTATCATGCAGATAAAATAGTGATTCAGTCAAAGGAAATCCGCAGTTTTTATTCACCGAATATACCGGATGATAAATTCGTACCACTTGGCTCTCCTAAATTTGATCGTGTTATTAATTTGCATAAAATGAAATTAGAGATTCCAAGTGATTGGAAAAATAGAATAAAAGGGAAAAAAGTGGTTTTTTATAACACAAGTATCTCAAGTCTGCTATTATACGGAGAAAGAGCTTTCACAAAAATGAAATATATCTTTTCGTGCTTTACAGAAGTAGATGATTATGTGCTTTTATGGCGCCCACATCCTTTAACAAAAGCAACCTTACAATCAGTTAGGCCTCAGATGCTTGAGGAATATAATCTTTTGGAAGAAGAATTTATAAAGAATGAGATAGGAATTTTGGATAGGACACCAGATGTTACGAAAGTTGTAGCAATATCGGATATCTATGTTGGTGAAGAGTCCTCCTCTATTGTTCACTTATTTGGAGTATCGGGGAAACCAATTTTTATATTAGATATGAATATTGATCCGAATAGGAGGGAAGAGACTTTAGACAATAAAGCTTCCTTCTATTTTAGAGACTGTTATATTGAAAATAATGAGGTATGGTTTATACCTGAATATTATAACTCGTTATGCAAAATGGATATGAGTTCGGGTGAGGTTGAAGAAATTACGCAAATAGCGAAAGAAGACTGGGATACCTCATTCTGTGATATTAGCAAAGAAGAATGGAAAATCGTAGCTCAACCATTTAGTGCGACTGAAATTTGGGAATATGACCTGTGGAACAAAGTTTCTAAAAAAACACCAATTAAAGACCCGGTACCTGCGAATTTTGATCGAATGATAGCCTATCAGCATTATCTTTTTATGAAGCCTAAATGTTACCCTGCTTTGGTTCGATATGATACAAGAGATGGAAGCCTTGAGTACTATGCAGAAGGCTTTCACAAGTATATTCAGCAGGATGGCGCTCCGATGTTTTTCTGGGCAGTAAATCAAAGAGATAATTTGTTATTAATGGCAGCTGCAAAAACCAATGCAGTACTAGAATTTAATATGGATACAAATGAATTTAAGACGCATATCGTGGGAAAAGAAGGCAATAATTATTTTTCTATGGCTTATGATGGAAAAGACTATTGGCTTGTTCAAAATGAAGGGAAATCAATTATCAGGTGGAATTATGAGACTGGAAAATCAGCAGAATATACTGATTTCCCTTTGAATTATATTGGCGAAAAAGAAGGGTTTGTTAGTATAGTCTTTTGCAACAGCCATTTACTCGCATTTCCAAGAATGGCCAATATGATTGTAGAAATTAATATTAAAACAGGTAAAATGACAGAATATAGGTGCAATCTTCCTTATAAGGAAGGGGAACGTAAATCAGAATATTTTACCTATGAAAGTAATTACCTTTTTGCAAAATCTTATGATAAGACCCATATTGTGGCATTATCTGCATATGATTTAAGTCTGATATTTATAGATACCGAAACAAATGAATGTAAGAAAATTAAATGCAGACTTAATGAGACTCAACTAAAAACTCATTTAATTCATCTGCAAGGGTTCATCAAGGATAATAAATACATATCTTATGCAATGGCTGAAAATATATTTCAATACTTTCAGCAGTTTTTGAAAGGTGAAACCAACGGGAAACATCATAATAAGGAAGAACAGATTGCTGCGTATGCAAAGGTAGCTGTTAATCTAGATGGTACCTGTGGAGTAAAAGTTCATCAATCTATGATGGCAACGATAGCAGAAAGAAAATAAAATCAGGAACAAGCAAAGCAAGGAGGCGGGAGATGACTTCACTATATAAGGATTTCTATCAGCAGGAGCATGATAATAAGACAATTACAAAGATTGAGAAAGATATTCTTACTATAATAAGGCAGAATCCTTCTGAAGATTATACCAAAGTGCTGGAGAAGGAAGATAGATGGGAGGTATATTCCCAATTAGCTCCGATGAGGACGGCATTGTTTCAATGGTATGAATTTAAGAAAGATGCTTCCCTGCTTGAAATTGAAGGTGGATTTGGTGCCCTGACCGGTATTTTCTGTGACAAGTGCCAGGAAGTAATCACAACGGAAAGCTCTGAATTCTTAGCAGAAGCAATACAATTAAGATACAAAAGCAGAGACAATCTTAAAATCTATGAAGGCAGAGTCGAGGAGATGGATTTTAACCGAAAGTTTGATTACATTATTCTCTCCGGTACATTAGAGAAGATAAATGGACAGTATGGTTCACACGAAGGTTATATTCAATTTTTGAAAAAGATAACTTTACTATTAAATACTGAGGGAACAATCTTAATAGCAGTGGATAATCGTTATGGAATCAGGTATTTCTGTGGAGAAGAAGAGGAATATACACGAAAACCATTTGCAGGTACCAACCATCAACAGAAGAAGGGCTATTCCTATCATAGACAAGAATTGATTGAATTACTCAAATCAGCGGGAGTTCATCAATATAAATTCTATTATCCATTACCGGATTATAAACTGCCACAAGTGATATATTCGCAGGATTATCTTCCAGAGGGAAGCCTTTATGATAAGATGATTTCTTTTAATAAGAATAAAATGACTCTGATTGCGAGAGAAAATGACCTATATCCGGATCTTACTGATAATCATGTATTTGAATTCTTTGCGAATTCTTTTCTAGTAGAATGTTCTGAAACCCAGAATTTCTGCGAGGTAATCTATTCAGAAGTCGATATGGATTCTGGAAAAGAAAGTGCATATATTACAATTCTGAAGAAGAATAATGTGATTGTTCAAAAAGCCCTATCGAATTCAGGAGAGGATAGAATACGCAGAATCCATACAAATCTGGAAGAGATGGCAAAAAGTGGAATCAAGGTCGTTTCTCATACCTATCAAGAAGAGCAGCTATCTATGCCATTCCTGCAAAAAGAAAAACTTTCAGATTATTTAGGTAAAATCATACGCAAGAATCAAATAGAGTTTATTAAAATACTTGACCAATTCTATGACAGAATAGTAAGCTCCTCAGTACATAGCAGTGGAGAAGAGAATAGATTGAAAAAATATAGAAACCCAGAAGGGGGAGTTATTCTTCAAAGAGCATATCTTGATATGCTTCCGACCAAATGTTTTTATATCAATAAGGAATTCGTATTTTTTGATCAGATAGAGACAGAAGATAATTATCCGGCAAATTACATATTTTACTGTGCGCTTAAAGAACTCTATATGTCGTACCCGGATATCAATAGAATTGTATCAAGGAATACGTTGCTGGTCAAATACAGCCTGATGGAATATGAAGTAATATTTGACGAGGAAGAAAAACAACGGATCAAGAATCAACAAAAATATGGCGTATATCAGCAGTTTAAGGAAAGAACAGAAATTGATTCTATACAGATAAATCGAAATATAAACCGTCTTCTTTATGAAGCGCATACCAATAATCCTGAAATTAATGAGAAAATGGCACAGATACGTAAGGTGCAAATGAATCTATATAAGGAGTTTCAGAAGCTTTGCGATTCCAACGATTTAAATTATTATCTTGCGAAAGATACAATACTGCTTGATGTAAAGCAGGAGAGCATAAGCTCTTGGAATAAAAATTTAAAGCTTGCTATGCCACGAACGGATTATGAGAAGTTTAAAATACTTGCAGGGAGTGCATGGAAGGAGCCGTATTTCCTTCAAACAAATGAGAGTGAGGCGAAATATTTCGGCGGGGGTGTAAGCAGACTCCGCAACAGTAGTACAACAGGAATGGGATATTCAGAGATGGAGCATGACTATAATCAGGGTATCGAAATTACGATTCTCGTGCTGGATTCACTGTCAAAAGATAAAAAACAAACGAGCAAACAGCTTAAGCAAATACGTTTTTATCAGGAATTATTACTAGTAAAGGTTTACGGAGGTAATACGAGAGAGCAGGATTATACTTCTTTTGAAGTGAGACATCCGGTATGGTACCGTTTCCTTAATAAGTTTACAGAGAAAAGCAAACTGCTTCATAAATTTGATCAGGCATGTACCTGTATGAAAGAAGGGGAAGTAGGGGAAATGGTGTGTTTTACCAGATACTCCTATATTACATTGTCTAAAGAATGCTCGCAGTTAAAACAGGCTTCTATCTTAAGCACTGAGATTCCGTATACCAGATTTACCAGAACATTTCGCAATATAGGGAATAAACAGATTATCCTATTTGGTTCAGGGGCGATGTTTGAGCACTATATGAAGTATCACGGAGAAAAGCATCGCCCTGCATTTCTTGTTGATAATAATAGTGAAACATGGGGAATGCAAAAACAGGGAATTCCAATTATCGCTCCGGAAATGCTGCTGACAATGGATAAGGATAAAATACATCTTATATTATGTAATGTGTATTTCCATGAAATTGGTGAACAATTGGAGAAGATGGGAATTGACGAATATTATATCTATATTCAGAAAAAAGAATGGCTGTAAGAGGTGCAGGTCCATCCACTTCGTTGACAGAACAGACAATATGAAGTGGTTATGAAAAGACAGAAGATTACCGATATAAATTAAAGACTATAATTATAACGGTAGAGAATACTTTTATCGCATTGTCATATAAACTTTCGCTTAAGAATAGAGGAGATTAGAATGATACAATTGGATGACCAGACATTAAGACGACTTCAGATGGTTGAGCTTGAAATGATAATAGAGGTAGACCGTATCTGCAAGAAATGCAAGATACAGTATAACATTATAGCAGGTACTTTACTTGGCGCAGTACGTCATGGAGGTTATATTCCCTGGGACGATGATGCTGACGTGGCAATGCCAAGGGAGGAATACGAGAAGTTTAGAAAAGCATGTATCACAGAGTTAGATACTTCAAGATTTTATTTTCAGGACCACAGAAATACGAAGGGTTACCGTTGGGGATATGGCAAACTGCGTCGTAAAGATACGCTGTTCTTAAGGGAGCATCAAGAGCATATGCCTTATGAACAGGGTGTATTTATTGATGTATTTCCAATGGATGGTGTACCAGATAGTCATTTGTTACGTACACTCAAGAACTTTGAGTGCTTTTGCGTACGCAAAATTCTCTGGTCCAAAGTAGGAAAAGTGGCAGATAAGAAAGCATCTATGAGAAAAGTTTATGCTGTCCTAGATAAGATACCGGAGGATACTGTTTTTCATTATTATCAGAAAATGGTTCGGAATGCGAATAAGAGGGAAACGACGATGGTTCGTATTCTTACTTTCCCAACCCCGAACAAGGAATATGGATATTATCGCAAATGGTATACTAAAAGTGAAGATATTGATTTTGAGGGTTTTACTTTCCGAGGAATCAGAGATTATGTGGAGTACTTAACATTTAAATATGGTGACTATATGGAACTGCCTCCAGAAAATCAGAGAAAAGTACATCCAGTATCCGATATCAGGTTAATTGACGTTAACTTACAATAGGGATGAATATTACAAAGACAGAAGGATATCCACTCCTTCTTCTGAATAGTTGTCAGACCATAATCTACAGGATTTTACAGAAAGGAGAGTGCTGTGATGAATACAAAAGTATGGGCACATAGAGGAGCTTCCGGTTATGCGCCTGAAAATACATTAGAATCATTTCGATTGGCAGTAAAAATGGGTGCAGATGGGATTGAACTGGATGTCAGACTGACGAAAGATAATCAAATGGTCGTCAGCCACGACGAATCAATCCACCGGGTCAGCAATGGGAATGGATTTATAAGGGATTATACCTTAAGCGAACTGAAAAAATTCAACTTTAACCGTCTCCATGCAGAGTATGAATTTACTCCGATTGCGACATTAGAGGAGGTGCTTGGGGAACTTAAGGATACTGCACTATCTATCAATATAGAGATTAAGGGTGGTGTCTATGTATATAATAACCTTGAAGAAAAGGTGTTAGAACTTGTGAAGCAAATGAAGATGGAAGATAGAATACTATACTCTTCCTTTAATCACTACTCAATGCTAAGAATAAAAGAAATCAATCCGGAAGCGAAAACCGGTCTTCTATATGAAGATGGTTTTGTTGATGTTCCACAATACGGAAAACGTATCGGTGCAGATGCACTTCACCCCACCTTTAAAAATCTGAAATACCCAAATCTGGCAGAAGACTGTAAAGAGCTTGGTCTACTTCTTAATGTGTGGACCGTGAACAGCGAAAAAGACATCAGATATGTGTGTGAGTGTGGTGTCAGTGGGGTAATTACGAATTATCCGGATCGGGCTAGGAAAATAATTGATCTATTAAATACAGGAGATAAGAATGAATAAAATTAAAGTTCTTCAGTTCCCAATAGGAAATGCAAAAGGTGGCATCACGCAGTATGCAATGAATAATTGGGAATATATTGATAGAGATAAGTTTCAGTTCGATTTTGCTACCTTAAGTAAAAAACTCGATTTTGAGGATAAGTTGATTAAGGATGGATGTAGAGTTCATTATATAACTTGTTACGCAGAGGAGAATGAAGAACAATTTACGAAAGAGATGAATCATATACTGGAAGAAGGTTATGATGTAATTCATCTACATACCTCCTATTGGAAGAGTTTCCTTGTGGAAGAAATTGCAAACAAACGAGGCGTACCTAAAATTATTGTACATTCTCATAGCACAATGATAGATATTCTTGACGATGAAAAAAGAGAAGAAGCAATAAGACTTCATATGTTGCGTCGCAGTCAGTTTTCAGAGTCCATGGCAACTGAATTTGTAGCCTGTTCGAAATCTGCTGCTGATTGGCTTTATGGTGATCAGATATCGAAACATAAGATTAGAATCTTGAAAAATGCAATTGACGTGAAAAAATTTGACTATAATGAAGAAGTACGATTGAAATATAGAAAAGACTTCGGATTAGAAGATTGCTTTGTGCTGGGAAATATTGGACGTTTCGCCTTTCAGAAGAATCATGAATTTCTAATAGACTTATTTAATGAGGTGTATAGGAATTTAGAAAGTGCAAGACTATTACTCATAGGAACCGGCGAACTAGAAAATGATATGAAAGAGAAAGTCCTAAATTATGGGATTCAGGATAAGGTTTTATTCCTTGGAAAACGGGATGATGTCAATAATTTATTTCAAGCAATGGATTTATTCGTACTGCCATCAAATTTTGAGGGACTCGCATTGGTATTAATAGAAGCACAAGCGGCGGGATTAAAATGTATTGCTAGTGCAGAAGTGTCCAAGGAAGTGGCGGTAACAAAGAACATAGGGTTTTTACCACTTTCCCAAGAACAATGGATAAACAAAATAATAGAATATTCCGATGGATATCAAAGAGAATGCATGAGAGATATCATCACAAAAGAGGGATATAATATTGCAGATCAGATAATTGAACTAGAAAAATTTTATAGTGAATTTATTTAAAGTAATCGATCACATCCCTTCTAAAAAAACTGAAAAGCCAAGGCTCTTATCATAGTTATAATGAAGAACCCGGTTGAAAATGTAGAACAACATAAAGTAGAGGGATATTAGTATATTAGTTGAAAATTCAATATATGGGAGAATATTATGGAAACTCCAAAAATTAGTGTAATAATGCCGGCTTATAATGCCGAGAAGTACATACAAAAGGCGATTGATTCGGTACTAAATCAGACTTACCGAAATTTCGAATTAATTATTATAGATGACTGCTCGCAGGATTCCACTATGGATATTGTGAACATCTATATAGATAAACGAATTCATATTATTCATAATCCAAAGAATTCAGGAATTGCTTATTCAAGAAATGCAGGGTTGGATTACAGTACGGGAAAATATATAGCCATTATGGATGATGATGATATCTCAATAAGTAGTAGGTTTGAGAAGCAAATAGAATTTTTAGAGACAAATGAGAGTATAGATGTAGTAGGTGGGCGTATTCAATTAATTGATTCAGAAGGAACAATAATTACCACTTCTAAAAGTGTGTTATACAATCCCAGATATATTAGGGCGGTATTTCTGTTTAACAATAATTACGTTAATAGTGAAGTTATGTTCCGAAAATCTTTAGTTGATACTCATAATATAAAATATAAAGATAATTATCTTGGGATGGAGGACTTTGGGTTTTGGATTGACTGCTCCAAGAAAGGTAATATGTCTAACATCGATGAGTTATTATTACAACACAGAATGACGGAAGATAATGAAACTAATAGAGTAAAAAGGGAACTATTTAATGAAAGAAAAAAATTATTTGCCGACTTACAGAAATACTCATTATATGAAAGTGGATTTCGACTTCATGATGATTGTTTGAATGTTTTATGTAAATTTATTACTGAAAATGGTGGGAAATGCGAAACAAAAGAAGAATTACAGACTTTTTATAAAGCATTGCGAGAAGTTGTGAAACAGGCAAATGTTATGAAGATTGATAATAGGAAAGAAATTCAAATATTATGTAAAAAGCAACTGACTGCTAAGATATATTCGATGGATAATTTTTGGGAAATCGAGTGGGAGGAAAAATGAAATTATTAATATTTGGTGTCGGGAAATATTATCAAGAGAGAAAAGAATATTTTCATGAAGCTGAAATTGTCGCATTTATTGATAATGATAAAAAAAAACAGGGATTAAAAATAGATGGTATTCAAATAATTTCAGCTGAGGCAGCTGTAAATCTGGAGTTTGATTATATATATATAATGAGTATATATAAGAATGAAATGAAAAAGCAACTCTTGGAAATTGGTATTTCAAAGGATAAAATCTGTGATTTTACTCAAATAGGAAGGCTTTCTTACTCGAGTCAAATGATGGTCTATTATAGAAAAAATGATAGTTTTGAAGGACAACAAAGCAAGAAGAAAATACTTTTGATGTCACACGAATTATCTTATACAGGTGCACCTATTGTTCTGTTTTATGCAGCATGTATATTAAAGAAGAATGGATATCTGCCTGTAATAATTAGTCCGGGAGATGGAGTATTAAGAAACGAAATTGTATCGGCAGATATACCTGTTGTAATTGAAAAATACATTAGTAATGATAATTTGTATATTTTGGAGTGGATGAAGAGCTTTGACTTAATTCTAGTAAATACGGCTACCTTTTATTACTTGATTAAGGATCTAAATAATTTTTCTAAACCAGTGATCTGGTGGATTCATGAAGGTGAGGGTTCTTATTGGGATATAGAAGATTTTCCGTGTACAATTTATGATAATATATACATTTACGCAGGAGGATATCGTGCATTAACAACTTTCCGGAAATATTGCGGAAACCATAGAAATAGTGAGACTTTACTCTATGGAATACCAGATGAGAATACAAATTTTGAAGTAGTACCAAAGGAAAATGACAAAATAGTATTTGCAGTTATTGCAACCATTATACCTAGGAAAGCACAGGATATCTTTGTCGAAGCAATTCGCTATCTTGAGCAGGACGAGAGAGAACAAGCAGAGTTTTGGATCATTGGACCGGAAAGTAATTCTGATTTTTATAAGAAAATCGAATTAATGATAGCGGGTATCCCCCAAATAAAGATGATGGGTGAGTGGAAACTTCAAAAACTGATAGAACAATATCATAATATTGATGTAGTTGTCTGCCCCTCCAGAGATGATCCAATGCCGGTTGTTTTAACAGAAGCAATGATGTTTTATAAAGTCTGCATTGCCTCGGAAGCAACGGGTACGGCATCTTTGATAGAAGATAAAATAAATGGTCTTATCTGTAAGGTCGAGGATGCGAAAAACTTGGCGGAACAGATGAAATGGGTGCTTCAACATAAGGGTAATTTGAAAGATATGGGCATTGAGTCAAGAAAATTATATGATGAAAATTTCTCTATGGAAGTATTTGAAAAAAATATTTTGAAAATTGTGAAGGAACTAATACCAAATAAGAGTTGATTTAAACAGTTAGGAAAACTATGTGGAATGAGGGATTTATGAATAAGAAAGTACTAATC
>JBASOB010000507.1:0-1675 GCA_049657865.1 Mobilitalea sp. | reverse complement strand
GACAATAGATAAAGGGCATATTATTTATTTGATATATTTATTTTTTGAGATATAATATACCCACGGGTATCAACAGACGACGGCAATAATGAGGCATTTAAGTTAAGATTAGGTTAAAATAGTATGTAGTAGGTTAGAACAGCGGTTCTCCAGATATGAGAAATTGAATAAACTAAATGAAATTATTTCATAATTACAGGGAAACGTCAATTATATCATGGGCATAAGCAAAACGGTTGAGTAGTTATTAGCTGTTAATTATTAATATAAAAAATATGATACAAGGAGAAATATTGATGAGCGAAGCAGACGTAATAAAGAATACAAAAAGCCCCTATACGCAAAAATTATTAATAGAAGATATTCAGAAAATGGGAGTAAAGGAGGGAGAGACGATCCTAGTTCATTCCTCTATGTCCCGTATTGGATGGGTTTGTGGAGAAGAAAGAACCGTAATCGAAGCATTGCAGGGTAGCGTGAGTGCGGCCGGAACGATCTGCATGCCTGCACATTCCGGTGGAAACTCAGATCCCGCAGACTGGTGTAATCCTCCGGTTCCCAAGGACTGGTATGAGACTATCTATGAAAATATGCCGGCATTTGATCTTTCGATTACTCCGACAAGAGGTATCGGAAGGATAGCGGAGGCATTTCGAATCTATCCAGGGACAATAAGATCCAATCACCCGCATACGTCATTTTGTGCAAACGGTAAACAGGCAAAAGAAATCACAGAAGGACATGTTCTTTCTCCGCAGTTTGGAAAGGACTCACCACTTGGAAAGCTTTATGAATTAAATGCAAAAGTATTACTTCTGGGTGTTGAATATGATTCCTGCACCAGTTTTCATATGGGAGAAGTTTTCAGCGGTAAAACTGCGATAGTGAAAATGGGTGCTGCAACGAAAGAAAATGGAAGAAGAGAATGGATTTGGTTTGAAGATTATGATTATGATAACGAAGACTTTAAAAAAATTGGAGAAGCCTTCGAAGCAGAGAAAGAAATAGTTCATGGAAAAATAGGAAATGCAGAATGTCGATTATTTGATATTAAAGATGCGGTAGATTTTGCTGTCAAATGGATGAGAGAAAACAGGTAAATAATATTAAGTGACAAAATCCTACAACTTAGAGAATTTTTTGTAAAGAAGAAGATTTTGTCACTTAAAACCAGTCAAAACAGGAAAATCAAAAGTTTTTGAGAATATAGTATATTTAGTGGTGAATTATCATAATAGCACTAAATAGAGGGTTTATCGTCGTAAAGAAAATAAAGGCAAGCCGTTAGGTTAATAACATTGTTTAATTTAAATATATTATTTTAAAAAATTGAAAAATTTAAGCCAAAAAGTTGTTGACAAAGGAATATGCTTGTGGTATCATTAATTTCGCTGACGCAATAACATTTTAAACGACAGCGAAATACATTAAAAGCATAGTATAAATGTACATCGAAACATGTACACGAACATTGATAATTGAACAGTGAAACAACCTTGAAAATTCTAAAAAATTTGAAGCTCCACATGGGCTTCAAAGAACCATCCTTAACCGGATGAGGCATCCTCGGATGCCGAATGAAATTTCATTAGACGTGCCGGAAGGCATGTCACGAACCGTAACGGCACGAGAGTGCCGGTACAACCACAAAAACAGTAAAGATAAAGGATTGCTA
>JBASOB010000506.1:0-2865 GCA_049657865.1 Mobilitalea sp. | reverse complement strand
AAAAGTATCCCAATCGCAAGATTTATTCCGTAGAGTCCCTCTGTGCATCAGTTGGAGAGGGATTGCTGGTTTTGAATGCTGCAATTCAAAAGATGAATGGTTTGGATATTGATCAACTGAAAACTTGGTTGGAACAAAATAAGTGTAACGCTCGTCATTGGTTTACGGTTAAAGATTTGATGTATCTTAAACGTGGTGGGAGACTATCTTCCATTGAAGCACTGATTGGTACTGCACTTAGGATAAAACCAGTTTTAAGTACAGATGAAGCAGGCAAATTAGTAATCGTATCAAAACTTCGAGGAAGCCGTGCTGAGTTTGAATTCTTGATCAACCGGCTGCAGATGGAGGGTACTGATTTATCCTCTCAAATTGTCATTATAGGGCATGCAGATGATCTGATACAGGCAAAGAAACTAGAAGAATTTGTACGAAGCAGGAATCTAGTGAAGGATGTAATCATTTCGAAAATTGGTCCCATTATTGGAACTCATACCGGTCCTGGAATGTTAGCATTAACCTTCATGGGTGAGAAGCAGGAATAAACATATAATGTAATAACCTGAAAGTGGCTCAATATTAGTTTCAAGTGGAATCCATGCTGGAATTTTTTTGTGTAATTTCTTTACAAATATATTACAAAAATATTGGAAAAGTATGTGAAAATTGATTGCTTTCATATCCCGATTTAAGTATAATTAATATTAGGTCGTATCATAGGACTATGTGATACGACTTTGTTTTTATGATAATAGAATGCAGGTAAAACACATATTCTATTGTTAGCAGGAGGATGCTGTTGAAAGAAAAATTACTTTCATAAGGTGGATGATTTAATCACTTTCATGATGCATATTATAAAACAATTCGCATCATGATGGTGAAAAGCAAAAGAACGGAGGTATCTATGAATCAGGAAAAGACTGCTAGAGGAGATAAAGAACAACAGCAGATTAAACAATATAAAAAAGAGGCGGATTATTCCTATACTCTAGGTGCATTTCCAACCTATGAACTGATTAAGGCAAGACCTGAGCAAGTACGGAAGGTTTTGGTGGATGCGAGCTTTACGGATCAAGATAATCTGAAAAAATTATGTGAAGAGAATAAGATACCAATGGAGGTCAATAATAAATTGATTTCCAAAATCAGCGATAAAGAAAACTGCTATGTCACAGGTATTTTTGAAAAATATAGCTGTGATTTATGTATGGATAAGCCACATCTTGTGCTTGTTAATCCGAGTAACATGGGGAATCTCGGAACCATTATACGAACAGCAGTTGGTTTCGGTATCTATGATCTTGCCATTATTTTACCGGGTGCGGATATTTTTAATCCGAAAACTGTTCGGTCTTCTATGGGGGCTTTGTTTAAACTGCGGTTTCATCAGTATCAGAATTTTGAACAATATCAGGAACAGTTTCCTGAGCATGAGATTTTCACCTTTATGTTAAACGGGGAAAACACCCTTACTTTACAAGATTGCCCCAAATCAAGTCTTTATTCCCTGGTTTTTGGAAATGAAGCAACGGGTCTGGACGATTCCTTTTTGAAAGTTGGTACCAGTATCTTTATCCCTCAATCGCCGGATGTAGATTCTTTGAATCTAACAATTGCGGTAGGGATTGGAGTTTATGTATTTACAAATCAGAAATAAAAATTGGGGTTGCCTGCATAACAGGCAGAAGGAGGATGTATGAGATTAAATTATAAGAGGACGTTCTTTGTGGGGTTGGCTTTCTTATCGATATGTGCTTTTTGGCAAATGTATGATACCGTTATTCCGTTAATGTTAAAAAATACATTTGGATTAGGGGAAACAGTAACTGGATTTGTCATGGGTTTGGATAATATTCTGGCACTATTCTTATTACCCTTGTTTGGTGCATTTTCGGATAAAGTACATACGCCAATCGGTAAAAGAACACCATTTATAGTTGGGGGAACCATTGCGGCTGTAATCGCCATGGGATTTATACCGATTGCTGATAAAAAAGCGAATCTTGTTCTGTTTATGATATGTTTAGGATTTGTACTGATTGCTATGGGAACGTATCGTTCGCCAGCAGTCGCTTTAATGCCGGATTTAACTCCAAAACCATTAAGGAGTAAAGCAAATTCTGTTATAAATCTGATGGGCGCAATTGGTGGAGTATATACCTTAATCATGATTAAGGTGCTGGTAAATAAAGAAAAATCTGATTATAAAGCAGTTTTCATAGCAGTTGCCTCCATAATGGTAGTTGCAGTTATCCTATTATTGCTTACAATCAGAGAAAATAAACTTGCGAAACAGATTAATCTGGAAGAGGGCCTCAGAAAGACAGAACAGGGTACTTCTACAGAGAAGGAACAGTTCTCAGCAAGCGAAAAGAAGCTTCCGTTGCAGGAAAAAACAGCTTCCTCAGTGAAAAAAACGAAAGACCTTGGCGATGATGACAAAATGTCGCCGGAGGTAAGAAGAAGTTTTATTCTTCTATTATCTTCGATTTTTCTATGGTTTACTGCATATAATGCAGTTACCACAGCATACTCAAGATATACGGAACAGGTATGGGGTCTTGAAGCAGGTGGATTTGCAGATTCGCTTCTGATTGCAACGATTGCGGCTATTTGCAGTTATATACCAATTGGTATCATTGCCAGCCATTTTGGCAGAAAGAAGACCATCATTACCGGTATCATATTAATGACCTTCAGTTATTTCTGCGGAGCACTTTTTATCAATTATTCACCACTGATCAATGTAGTATTTGCATTTACTGGTATCGGCTGGGCAGCAATCAATGTGAACTCTTACCCGATGGTGGTTGAGATGTGTAAGGGAGCAGATATCGGTAAATATACAGGATTGTATTATAC
>JBASOB010000505.1:0-2412 GCA_049657865.1 Mobilitalea sp. | reverse complement strand
AACCGTCAAGATATTCTTGTGATACTTGTACTCGGAATTCTGGAGTATGTGGTGATTTGGCCATAAAATAATCCTCCATAAGTAGATTTTGGTTATTTACCATGTCTACTTATGGAGGATCATATCAAATCACGCCTTTGTGTCTTTTTTAAATATTAACATTGTGAATGTAAGGAGTCAAGAAAATTCGTTTAAATCTGTCCCTTCCTACAATCAGAAATAGTTGCTCTTTTAATTAAAAAATAGTAGTATGTTTTTAGTTGAACGAATCATAATATCATTAGATCGAAAAAGAAGATAGAATTTGTATAGAAGCTCGAGTTCTTAAAGTTGTCAGTTGTATCCTACTTCAGGAGGTGGAAGATAATGCGTGTTTTAATAGTAGAGGATGAATTCAGTTTAGCGGATACGATATCAGATAGGCTGAAAGAAGAAGGATATGCCGTTGATATCGCATATGATGGGAACGAAGGTTTTCTACAAGCAGTAACAGGAATATATGATGTGATCATTTTGGATGTGATGCTTCCTAAAATGGATGGATTTACAGCGCTTACTAAAATCAGGGAGGCAGAGATTCATACTCCGGTTTTAATGTTTACAGCAAAATCCGAAATCGACAATAAAGTGCATGGTTTTGATTGTGGAGCAGATGATTATCTGACAAAACCATTTGAGATGAAAGAGCTTCTCGCAAGAGTCAGGGCACTTTCAAGACGAAGAGGAGAAATTGATTTATCGGTGCTGACTTATGGGGACCTGCAGGTTAATGTGAATAGCTGTGAAATTAATTGTCTTACAACAAAGCAGTCAATGAAGCTAGGAGCAAAAGAGTATCTTACGCTGGAATATCTTATGCATAATCAGAAACAGATTGTATCTAAGGAACAGATTGCAGAGAAGATATGGGGCTTTGATAATGAAGCGGAATATAATAAAGTTGAGGTATATATCTCATTTGTGAGAAAAAAGATAAAATTTATTGGCTCTAATGTTAGAATTAAGGTAATCAGAGGTGTTGGATATTGCCTGGAGGCTACGGAATGATTAAAAAATTAAGTAGAAAAATTACGACGATTATTATGATAATTCTAATGATTGTTCTTGCTGGAATATTGCTTGCAGTTAATATATTCAATTATAGTAAGAATGAAGGGAAAGTAGAAGAAATACTTACCAGAATTTCAGAATCGGATATAGAGATAGAATCTGATGACAGTATTCCAGAAGACGGTCTCCAAGAAGGCAGCGCGAAAGAAGATAATACACTAGAAGACAATATTCAAGAAAACAATATTCAAGAAGATAGTACGCTAGAAGACAATTCTAAAGAAGACAATGTCATAAAAGATAATAAGTACAATAGAGAAGAACTGAATAGCAATGAGAAATATTACCGAGCATCTCAGTACTATTTAATTGAAATTGATGAAAATGAGGAATTGGTGCGGATATTAAATGAAGGTAACACTGGATATTCAGATACTACTTTATATGAATTGGCACAAGAAGCCCTTACACTCGGAAAGAGCAAGGGTTCCATAGGAAATTTTAAATTTCATGTGAAAGATACAGAAGACGGCAGACTGATTGCCTTCCTAGACAATAGTATTGCACATGAACAGCTTCATAGTGCAGCTTTGTATTCTTTTATCTTTGGACTGATTGGAAGCGTCATATTGTTTTTTGTATCACTGGTGCTTACAAAATGGATTGTGAAACCGGTAAGTGAGGTCTTTGATAAACAGAGGCAATTTATATCAGATGCGAGCCATGAATTAAAAACACCGCTGACAATCATTAATGCAAATATTGATACGATGGAACACGAATATGGCGATAGTAAGAATTTTAACTATATCAAAGAAGAAACGATAAAAATGACGGGACTTATTAATCAACTCCTTTCCTTAACACAAGTGGAAGATACCCTTTTAAATGATAAATCAACAAAATTCAATCTCAGCAGGGCGGTGGAAAGTGCAAGTCTACCTTTTGACAGCGTTGCTTTTGAAGGTAATGTTAATATGGAATTAGAGATTACAGATAACATTGTTCTTCAAGGGGACGAAGAACAGATCAAACAGCTTGTGGCTATTCTTGTGGATAATGCAATTAAACATACCTTGGAAGAAAAGTTCGTGAAAGTAAACCTTGTTGAAGACAAGGGAAAGATAATACTAAAAGTAATGAATGAAGGCGAAGCAATTCCTGAAGAGGAAATAAAAAAAATATTTGAGAGATTTTACCGAGTCGACAAAGCACGTAACCGTGCAGATGGAAGATTTGGCCTCGGACTTGCAATTGCAAAGGGAATCGTAGAAAAGCATAAAGGGAAGATTCATGTGGAGTGTAAGGACGGTTGGACTACGTTTATAGTTCGCCTCTAAATAAATAACTCAGAACTAGAAA
>JBASOB010000504.1:0-8277 GCA_049657865.1 Mobilitalea sp. | reverse complement strand
GCCCCTATATCAGTATAATTCGGATTAATAATGTCTTCCAGTATAATAAAATTTGTAGCATCAATCCCAGATTGAATTTCTTCCATTGCATCTTTTTGATATATTATTTTTGGTGTATCCGCTAATAATTCTTCATTTCTTTTTATGATATTTTTTGTACTTTCCAATAACAACTCTGATGTTTCCACCTCATTACTTAACATTTTCTCATAATACACTTCTGCTTCTTCTATTATCATCACATCCAAAAATTTAATATAATTATTATATAATGTTTGTGCCAGCAGCTTGGCTTCCTGAGCTTCATCAGCTTTTACTGTTATAATAAAACTATTCTGTTCTTGTCCCTCTGCTGTTAAATTATTTGTAGATGAATTAATAAATATTTTATCCATCAAATCATCAATTGACATGTTTTCCTCATCATACTTCATGTCTTTAATTGTATCTGCTAAGACATCATTACTATTTATCAAATCAATGTATTGTTGATTTGTTGTAATAGGAAGTGTAAATTCTCCAAATTTAGTATTGTATAAATCTGGCATATTAATAACAATATTCAACTTCGTTTGATATACCGGTGATATCATAAATTTACTATAGGATGCTGATAGAATTAAAAAAACAAGAGTTATTGCTATAATCAACAATTTTCTTTTCCATAAAACCTTCACTATCTCCCTAATATCGATTTCATTATCATTTTTGTCTATCATTGTCTTATTTGTATCCATCATATTCTCCTTCATGTATAAAATTTCATTCTATACATTTCCTTTTAATTTAATTATAAAATGAGTTCTATTAATACTATCTATATCTCTATAATACATGACAATTTAGTTATATGCTATCTCTGTATTACCTTATTTAAACTTCCAATACATCTACATTACTGTCAGTAGATTCCAAAAGCACTATTTTATATTTCATATTAAAAAGTATTTTGGATAGAAATTTTAGTAATGTAGAACAATAGACTAAAATATTAATCCAATATCACACATTTTTTTACTAAATCATCATACTCATTAAGCGAAAAAAATATCAAACGTTGTGTCCACGAATCGTTCCAGTATTTAATTTCCAAATGAACCAGTACCTCCAGTAAATAATAATATTTTACCTTTAAACATGTAGTTTTTCCTCCGCTCTTGACTTACCGTTATCATATGTTTTTTTAATTCTATCATAAGCTACTCTCGTATGATAATTTTCATCTAAATATTTTCGACCTGATATTCCTTTTTCTTTAATCATAGCTGGATTTGATATAATTTTATCAAGAATATCGCAATAATTATCTATATTATTACTTTCACTCCACCAACCAAAATTTCCTTTTGTTATTACTTCTCCAACATCTGTGTTACTATCAGTAGCTGCTAATACCGGTAATTCATGATTCATATAATCAAGTAATCTCGAAG
The DNA here is from genome assembly GCA_049657865.1 of Mobilitalea sp. Taxonomy (GTDB): domain Bacteria; phylum Bacillota; class Clostridia; order Lachnospirales; family Lachnospiraceae; genus Mobilitalea. Next base: position 6,844 of record JBASOB010000504.1, on the reverse strand, counting down.
GGAAATTGGGTATCGTAAATCTATGGTCTAAAAATAACAATCCCACATCACAGGCATCCAGCAAACTATCGTAATCTTGTTTATTTAAACTATCTAGCACTGTGATATAATTCTTATCTGCATTTTCTTCATATTTTTTTATTTTATAAAAATCTGTTCCCGATCCACACATTACGAAATGACAATTTGCTCTTTTTTCGTTTTTTTTCAAAATATCAATAATAAACTCTACGTCTTGCGGTTTTCCGAAATTACCGCCATAAACAAAAATCATTTTATCTTTAGGTAAATTGAATTTATTTCTGATATTAATCTTATTTTTTTCCAATTGTTCTATCGGATTTATTGTATTAGGGCATACTTCAATTTTACTTGCGGATAAATAAGAGTTATTCTTTATCAAAAATCTAACATTTGCATCGGACATACATCCAATAGCATCCGATAATAAATATAATTTCTTTTCTTTTGCAAAGAAATAGCGAGTAACTAATCCTTTCCATCCGGTACTTTTTAACAATTCGATATCTAGTGCATTTTGTGGAAAAATATCTTTTAACATTAGATATGTAAAGGCTTTATCTCTCTTTTTTAAAAATGAAACCGTATTTGAAATTGTTATTGGCGGCGTAGAGTATAGTACCAAATCAAACTTTGTATCCGCAAAATATTTATTGATTGATCTTTTAAACTGTGTACCAATCATTAATGTCGAAATACCTTTTTCAATCAAGTTAGTCTTTGTAATATTTCCTGTTTTAACCCTTAGCACCTTCATTCCATGTTCTATTAACATCTCGGTTGGCATTTTAGAACGTCTCTCTCTTTGGCAAACGATATAAACCGAATGTCCTTTATCACGAAAATATCTAAGTAGGTCTGGATAAACGGCATTTTCGCCTAAATCTTTTAGCCCACCAATTGAAAGGAATACAATATTCATGCCTAATCCACCTTTTCGATAATAATTACATTTATCCTCTATATTTCGGGAAAAATCGAGTTTCTATGTCAAATTCTTTATCTTTTTTTCTTATGTCCAAAAGTTCATTATATTTGTTCTCATTAAATATTTTCTTACCTATATAGTAATCACAAATACCATTTGGTGCTAAACTCTTTTTATATTTAAAAATTCCATCATCTTCTCCATATCCGCCACCAAGAACAAATTGTTTTAATCCCTTTTCTTTAGCCCATTTAATAATCTCATATTTCAAGAAATCATTTGGTCTCAGATCAAAATAATCGCGGTTCGTACCTCCTAAAAAAGAATAACAATTTTCTGTTCCATATAATACAAGTTCTGTGGATATTATTTTTTCTTCATATATTACATGTATGTATACATAATTATCTTCCATCGTATTTAAAGTTTGAAAAAAGTCTTTGGTAAAGAAGAATTCTTTGTTTGCTTCTGTCCTATCCATTGTTCCATAATAGATATCTAAAAATTCATCCAGTCTTTCTCCAGTAGTATCAATCCTGACCTCAAGCCCAGCTTTTTCAGCTTTTTTTATATTTTTACGGACTTTATGTTCAAAATCCATCAACATTTCCTCAAGAGGTATTTCTAGGCTACGGACCACATTATGTGTATGAGTTTCACTCAATCCATTAAAACAAGGTTGATATTCACTAAACAAATGAAATCTTACAAATTCACAAACAAATCCATTTTCTCTACAATATGAATCATATGCCTCATTAACTTCAGTGTAAGCATCACCTTCAATCCAAAAACCTCCATATCCATATGGAGTTGATAAATCAAAATATGTATTGATCGGTAATATATCCATAAACATCTTATCTTGTGATATATCTCTCTTCATAACAACGTTCATTGCTCTTGTATTATTATCATTATAATAAAACAACAGTGGTTCACCATCTCCATGTTGTTGAAATGCCTTTGCATATCCGCTTAAATAATTGACATCATATGACGGAAAGCTTTTTACAATGGAATCCCATTTCTCAATTTCATTGATTGTAATTACTGATAACATATAATGTTTTAATTCTCCCCTCGTAATCAGCTACTGTTTATGAGTTTTCTCACAACAGTCTACTAACAACTTAATCATATCTTTAAATTTATTTTTATCTACATCTTGATGTACCGGCAAGTTCATAATGCACTTTGACAAATTCCAACTTTCTTGATATTCGGCACATTGTAAAGGCTCAATTAAGGTATGATATAAACTTACTACTCCATAACCGGCTTCATTCATCAACTCATATATATTATCTCTATTTCCATACTTAATTTTAATCGGAAATGTTTGAGGTATATTCCCTTTCCCTAACTCATCTTTAAGTGGTGTAAAATATTCCGAATTGCCTTCTTTTTCTATAATATCTTGCAAAATCATGTAATTCTCTTGACGCGCTCTTATAATACTCGGAATATCATATTCCCATGGATTATTCTCCGTTTCGTTAATGTTGGTCCCTGTATATTCTAAGTCCTTAAGTTGTTTATTAATAATAACTAAACTTCCGCCACGCTTAAATGGAAACATTTTATGTAGCGAAAAAAATGTTGCATCCGAGTAATTATCATCCGCACATTGATAAGTAAAAAACCCATGCGCATTATCGGTGATTATCCAACCTGAATGCTTTTTTACCACCTTGATAATATCACTAATATTTTTATCAACGAATCCAAAATAGTTTACTATAAGAACGGCAAACTTTTTACTTTTTATATTTGCTATTCTATCTGTCAAATCATTAATATCTATATCTAAGTCTTCCGTCATTTTGTAATATTGTACAGAAATTCCCTTTATTTTATTAATAGGATCAAATATTCCGCTTCCTTCTTTCGGAGACCACCCGATATATCCTGGCAAGAATACAGTATTAATCATACCTTCATTATTCATATTATTGAACAAATCAAACATGCCATCTCTGGCACTATTATAATAATACTCCTGTCTTTTAAAGTTTCCTTCATTAATTGCTATTTTATCAATTATCATCTGTTCCACCTAATTCTTTCTCAAGCAGTACTCGTGTAGTCGAAAATCCTTTTGATTTATAAAATCTCATTGTATTCTCATTTTCTATTGTCGTCATTAATTCTATTTTCAAAATGCCCTTATCAATGGCAATCTCCTCAAGCACTCTTAATAATCTTGATCCAATACCAACTGCTCTTATCGTTGCATCTACTACAATATGATCAAGATGGATTCTGTCTTCCCCAAGTAGAGTTCTTTTATATGCCCAGAGGAAGCCAATAGTGGTTTTTCTATCGAAAGCACCAATTAAAATAGCGGTTTTATCTTGGCTGAAACAAAGCATATCTTCATATCCACTTATTGCATAATTTTTCAAATTATTCAAAGTCGGAAAGTTTATTTTTAAATTTTCTTCAAGTAAATCAATTATTTTTTCACGATTTTCAATAAGATCTGCTTCAGTTATCAACCTGATTTCTATATTCTCATTCGCCAAGTGCATGTTCAAATTCCTCTCTTCTCTCTTCATCTAAATCTTTCAATACGTTTTCCGAGCCGACCAGAATATTATCTCTATGAAAGACTACTTTAATTGTTTGAAATATTATTTGGCAGTCTAGTAAAAAGGATAAATTATTAACATAAAAAATATCAGTTTTAAATCTTTCATCCCAATTCAAAGCATTTCTTCCTCTGATTTGTGCCAATCCAGTTATTCCAGGTCTAACAGTACTCCTTAGTCGTTCGTTTTTTCGATAATAAGGTAAGTATCGAATTAATAATGGTCTTGGTCCTATAATTGACATATCACCTATAAGAATGTTAAACAATTCTGGTAATTCATCTAAACTAGTACTTCTTAAGAATTTTCCGAACTTAGTTAATCGTATTTCATCAGATAACAATTCCCCATTCTTATCCTTCTTATCTGTCATCGTTCTGAATTTATACAATGTAAATATCTTTTCCTGTAGTCCAGGTCTTTTCTGCCTGAATAGGACCGGACTTCCTAATTTCACTTTTACCAGTACAGCTACGATAAGTAAAACCGGTGACAGTACAAGAATCGCACATAAAGATAAGATAAAATCCAAAGGTCTTTTAAGGAATCTTCTATACATTATTCATACCTACTTTCCAAATAATCCTCGGATAATTCCAATAATATACTCCATATCCTCTTCTGTATTCTTGATATCACTTGGCAGACATACTCCACGATGAAAGATATCTTCCGATACAGACATATCCTTCAATGTCGATTTTATAAAGTCACATTCTTCAAATACCGGTTGCAGATGCATTGGCTTCCAGATAGGTCTGGATTCGATATTCTCCTTCTCAAGTGCGATCATAATATCAATTGGTTTTACATTGCTGCTTTCATCAATTGTGATACAGGATAACCAATGGTTTGGTACCGTATCCTTCAGTACCGGATTCATGGTGATTTTATTGATATCTTGAAAAGCTTTTTTATAGGTATTATAGATATTTCGTTTGAGTTCAATATGATGATCTAGTGAGAGCAACTGACCTCTTCCAATTCCAGCTACAATATTAGACATTCTATAATTATATCCTATTTCTTTATGTTCATAGTGTCTTTCATTCTCTCTTGACTGAGTAGCCCAGAATTGCGCTTTCTTAATTGCCTCAGTATCCTCAGAGACCAGCATTCCTCCACCGGAAGTGGTTATGATTTTGTTTCCGTTAAACGAAAAGATGCCATAGCATCCGAAGGTTCCTGTCTGTTTTCCGTGATAGGTTGCGCCTAGAGATTCTGCTGCATCTTCAATTAGAGGTACTTTATGTTCCTCACAGATTTTCATGATTTCGTCTAATTTTGCTGGAGTTCCATATAGATGAACGATAACAACTGCTTTTACATTAGGATACTTAGCAAATGCTATTCGCAATGCTTCCGGATCCATATTCCAGGAATCATACTCACTGTCGATAAATACAGGGACTGCTCCCTGATAAGCGATTGGATTGCAGGTAGCTGAGAAGGTCAGTGAGGAACAGAATACGATGTCTCCTTGCTGTACTTCAGCTAATTTCAGTGCTAGATGGATTGCTGCTGTTCCAGCACTGACAGCTGTTGCGTGTGATGCTCCAACATATGCTGCTAACTCATTCTCAAATTCATTTACATTTGGTCCTAATGGTGCAATCCAATTGGTAGCAAATGCTTCTTCAATAAATTTCTGTTCATTTCCATTCATGGTTGGTGATGCCAAGTAGATACGTTTTTTTGTCATTTTCTCGCCTCTTCAATTTATCTATAGATTCCCTTACACTAAAACAGTAAGAAAGTCTAAATATTATTTTCCTCTTTAGGTACATAGGTGGGGACTATATCTTTTATAAATTCCCTTATTCCAATTGGTTCTAAGCAGCATATCTCTTTAAGGTTGTTTAGTTGACTTAGGAACCTCTCTTCATCAAATTCAATCGGATTACCGATATGAATCATCTTATTCTCTGTATCCTGCATGCCCTCTTCCGCCATCAGAAGTTCTTCATACAGCTTTTCACCTGGTCTGAGTCCAGTGAATTCTATCATGATATCTTCATATGGTTTATATCCAGACAGACGTATCAGATTTTCTGCTAAGGTTAATATCTTAACCGGTTCTCCCATATCAAGGATAAAGATTTCTCCACCTTTCGCATAAGCTCCTGTCTGTAATACCAGCGACACCGCTTCCGGAATCGTCATAAAATACCGGATAATATCAGGATGAGTCACCGTAACCGGTCCTCCTGATGCAATCTGCTTCTTGAAGAGAGGAATTACGCTTCCATTCGACCCTAATACATTACCGAATCGAACTGCTACGAATTCCGTACTCGAACGTCTATTATAGGTCTGAATAATCATCTCACAGATTCGCTTGGAAGCGCCCATGATATTGGTTGGATTCACTGCCTTGTCAGTTGATATCATTACGAATTTCTCTGCTCCGTATTGATCAGCTGCCTGAACAGTCTTCCAAGTTCCAAGCACATTATTCTTGATGGCCTCATTCGGACTGTCCTCCATCAGCGGTACATGTTTATGAGCTGCTGCATGATACACAATCTGTGGATGATAAGTCTCAAAAATTGAATTTATTCTGGCTGAATTACGAACGGAGGCAATTAATACCACTAGATTTAACTTAGGATAATTTTTCTTAAGTTCCAATTGAATGTCATAGGCATTATTCTCATAGATATCCACAATAATGAGCTGTTTCGGCTCTTTGTTCGCAATCTGCCTACATAACTCACTTCCTATGGAACCACCGCCACCTGTGATTAGTATTACTTTATCTTTAACATATCCCATAATAGAGTTCAAATCCACCACAATCTGGTCCCTACCAAGTAAATCTTCTACTTCAACATTACGAAGGCTACTGATTGTCACCTCATTGTTCACGAATTGATATATTCCGGGTAATATCTTTAAGTCGCATTCTGTCTGACTACAGATATCAACAATTTCCTTTATCGTCTTCTTAGGAGCAGAAGGCATTGCTATAATAATTTCAGTAATATTATATAGAGTAACACTCGCTATAATGTTATCTCTGGTTCCAACCACCTTAATTCCATGAATAAATCTTCCCTGTTTAGAGAGATCATCATCAATTACGGCTTTGACAACCGTATTCTTGACATGGTTGCTGTTTTTAATCTCTTTAATTATATTATCAGCTGCACTACCCCCACCAATAATTAGAACTTTACTCATATTCTCATCCGGTCCTACCTTCCGTAAGAAGGAACGAATTAATCGGTAAGCAAACCTTGACCCTATTGTGAGTAACAAGAGTACTCCGGCATATAAGAAATAGTAACTTCTCGGGACA
>JBASOB010000503.1:0-2123 GCA_049657865.1 Mobilitalea sp. | reverse complement strand
GAGTAATACACGGGACTTCCAAGAAGAAGGCCGTCTGCAGCAAAAATCTTATTCACGATTTCTTTCATACTATCGTCATTATAGACACATTGGCCATCCTTGCAGCGATTACAGCCAATGCATCCCTTTATGTCCTTATGTCCTATATGTATTATTTCAGTTTCAATATTCTGCGCCTCTAATTCATCACATACTGTCTTGAGGGATAAGTAAGTGTTTCCCTTCGGTTTCGGGCTTCCATTAATTGCAATTACCTTCATGCGATTACTCCTTTCAAAATGTACGTCTAATTCGTTATTATTATACTCCATGATGGGAAAATTTGAAAGGGACGAGGATGCTTTAATTATGAAATAAAGTAAGCCCTGCACATGACTTCAGATGTTGACGTCAGAAGATGAAAGGAATAATTGACTATTAGGAAGCAAATCACTATAATCTAAGTAGATAGAAAGATAGATTCAAGGAGAAATAGCAATGAGACTTAGAAACATCATCGGCGCTCAGGACATGATTGAAGTAAATGATTATGTTGTAAATGAGCCGGAACAATACAAGGGAAAATGGAACACCCTGTTTCACAATGAGAATCCCGTGCATCTAGAGTTAGGGATGGGAAAAGGCAAATTTATCAAAGAACTTGCCGCCGCAAATCCAAATATTAATTATATCGGTATCGAAAAATATTCCAGCGTGCTGATTAGAGCCGTAGAAAACACAAGTGAGTTAAACCTGACAAACCTTCATTTTCTTCGATTCGATGCAGAATATCTAAACAGCATATTCGCTCCTTGCGAGGTTGCCAGAATCTATCTTAACTTTTCTGATCCCTGGCCGAAGGATCGCCATGCAAAGAGAAGACTGACCTCAAGGGAATTCTTAAAACGATATGCAAACTGCCTTCAAAAAGACGGTGAGGTAATCTTTAAGACGGATAACCGTACCCTATTCGAATTCTCACTCGAAGAAGCGAAGATTGCCAAATGGGAATTAAGAGAGGTCACCTTCGATCTCCATCATAGTGAGTACCTAGATGGTAACGTAATGACAGAGTATGAGGAGAAATTCGTAGCCCTTGGATACCCGATTCATAAAATGATAACCTATCAACAGAAATAGCATATCTTGTGGATACATTGCTAAAACGGTGGATAAAACCACAATTATTATCAGTAGCCGTGGAAGAATACCACAAATATGCTAGGTAGATACAGAAAAATCCTTATAAAAGCAACAAATTTAGAAAAGATAAATAAAACAAAGATATAGCATACCGGAGAAATATACCTCCGGTACCACAAAGAATGGAGGAAATTCATATGGCTTTTAAATTCACAGATGCAAATTTTGAGACAGAGGCATTACAATCAACTCGTCCCGTATTGGTTGATTTTTATGCAGACTGGTGCGGTCCTTGTAAAATGATGGCGCCAATCATAACAGACTTAGCAGATGAGTACGAAGAAGTATTTAAAATCGGAAAACTCAATGTAGATCAGGAATCCGCAACCGCAGCCAAGTACCGCGTAATGTCGATACCAACAACATTAATCATTAAAGAAGGCATAGTTGTTGACACCATCGTCGGAGCAGTATCCAAGAATGACTTGATTGCAAAAATAGAAGCATTTAAATAAGAAAAGTAATTGTATGTAAATAAAAAGTATAAAAAGGCAGGAAAATCACAGATAATCGCTGGTTTTCCTGCCTTCTTACTTGAAATTGCATATTATTTTAAAAAAATAGAAAAAACACTTGCAATTTACTTTTATATTCTATATAATAATTTTTGCGTTCGAAAATAAAAACGCATACGCGCTTCTAGCTCAGTTGGTAGAGCACCTGACTCTTAATCAGGGTGTCCAGGGTTCGAGCCCCTGGAGGCGCACTATAAAAGGTCTTAGTTTGGCAATCATAGTAATTGCTGGGTTAGGGCTTTTTTCACGTTCCGAGAATAGTCCTGCACAAGATAAAAAAAGATACACGACGCGAGCTCTGATATGATCCTCCATAAGTAGACATGGTAAATAACCAAAATCTACTTATGGAGGATTATTTTATGGCCAAATCACCACATACTCCAGAATTCCGAGTACAAGTATCACAAGAATATCTTGACGGTT
>JBASOB010000502.1:0-6109 GCA_049657865.1 Mobilitalea sp. | reverse complement strand
AATTATAAGGCATTCGGTAGCAGATGTCTAATATATCTTATGACATCTCCTCTCAAGTCATCTTATCGAATGAAAAATGCACCTTCAAATATTAGATTTTATTTTATCTAAATTTTGGGGTGCACTACTATCTAACGAGATTTTATAGATGTTATAAAGGTTCTTCGTATAATTTCATTTATATATTACTTGTGGTTTTTCTAACATGTATTATTGAAATGTATACTCTTATTATTAAGACAAACCCCATTATAGCTGCGCCAAAGCCATAAAAGAATGCCAAGCTCGATACACCCGTATGCGGAATCGTTGTTTCTGTTATCTCCGAAGTAGTATCCTCCTCTGTTGAAGTATTATTTCCCGCTGCGTCATAAAGAGTAAATGTGACTGAGAATGTTTCAACTTCTGCAAAAAGTTCAGGGTCCACGACGATTGCAGACACACTCTTAAGCGAACCATCTAAGGTACGAGCATCCGCTGGAAGTTCGGTAACCCATGTATTATAAATATTGCTGCGTGTTACAATCGCATCATCTGAACTTGTATATCCTTTCGTAAAAGGAATATTAACTCCATTCACCTGCATAGAATCAATGACGACAACTCCTCCCGGAAATTCAGCTTCCCCATTTGCAATCATCGGTGCCGTAAATGTAAGTCCACTGGCTTTGCCGTCTGCAGTTTTTGTAAAATCAATAGAAACCGTATAAGTACCTGCCCCGGTAATTTCTGCTTCCGTTGCAACCACACCGGTGTCCACCGGCTCGCCCCAATACTGGTAAGTCCATGACTCATCCACATATGCAAGAAATGCAGTGTCTGCTGCCGCCTGTGCGCTCGTAGGACAAAAATTAAGAACCAATGCGAATGCCATCATAGCTGTGAGACCTCTTCTTATATTCTTTTTCATTTTGTATCCTCCCCTTGTGAAGTTGTTTCTTCACATTAAATCTCTTTGCGCACATTCAATTTATTAATCATAATTTAAAACTTTACTATCCTAAAATCATATCTCTTTCTAAGAGTTTTCGCAATCTTTATTAACATTAAAATGAATTAATGGATACTCGTAAAACAAAAAAGTAACATCATCATATTCATAGCTTTATTAAACTCTGGATAATTTTTCATATTATGTTATACTATGTAATGAGGTGATTATATGAAACGAATCAAAAAAATATTTATCTCACTGATTATCGCCTTGTCTATTACTACTTTATCACCTGATTTTACTACTAATCAAATTCATATACCTACTGTCATATATGTTCAAGCTAAAACTCAATATGTTCTAGTTACTAAAACCGGTAAAAAATATCACTTAAAAAAGTGTGGTAATGGTAAGTATTATAAAACCACATTGAAAAAAGCAAAAGCAAGCGGATTGAAACCATGTAAAAAGTGTTACGAATAAATAGCGGGTACACATTAAGTGTACCCGCTATTTATTATTTATTATGAGTGTCCATTACTGACACTTTTTCGTATGCTCTCATTGATATAAAAGCCTACCTATTAATATAATTTCTAGAATTTACCTGCATCGGAAGCTTCCTGAATAGCAACTGCTACTGATACGGTAGCACCAACCATAGGATTGTTACCCATACCGATAAGTCCCATCATTTCTACATGAGCTGGAACAGAGGAAGAGCCTGCGAACTGTGCATCGGAATGCATTCTGCCCATTGTATCGGTCATACCATAAGAAGCAGGACCAGCAGCCATATTATCTGGATGAAGAGTTCTACCTGTACCACCACCGGAAGCAACAGAGAAGAATTTCTTGCCTTGCTCGATACATTCTTTTTTATAGGTACCTGCAACTGGATGCTGGAATCTTGTAGGGTTAGTGGAATTACCTGTAATGGAAACATCAACACTTTCCTTATGCATGATAGCAACGCCTTCTGTTACATCGTTAGCTCCGTAGCAGTTAACTAATGATCTAGGACCATTCGAGTAAGCTTTACGGAATACTTCTTTGACTTGACCTGTATAGTAATCCATATCTGTCTCAACAAATGTAAATCCGTTGATACGGGAGATAACTTTAGCTGCATCTTTACCAAGACCGTTTAAGATAACTCTTAAAGGTTTTGTTCTAACCTTGTTAGCAGAAAGAGCAATACCAATTGCGCCTTCAGCTGCTGCAAAGGATTCATGTCCTGCTAAGAAACAGAAACAGTTGGTGGATTCTTCAAGAAGCATCTTACCAAGATTACCATGTCCAATACCAACTTTTCTCTGATCAGCAACAGAACCTGGAATACAGAATGCCTGAAGTCCTTCGCCAATTGCTGCAGAAGCATCTGATGCTCTTCTTGCGCCTTTTTTAATTGCAATTGCAGCGCCTACGATGTAAGCCCAGCATGCATTCTCAAAACAAATTGCCTGAATTTCTTTAACCTGATTGTAAACATCAAGGCCGGCATCCTTTGTAATTTTCTCTGCCTCTTCTATAGAAGCGATACCATAGCTGTTTAAAACAGCATTGATTTGATTAATTCTTCTTTCATATGATTCAAATAAAGCCATTGTATGTATCCTCCTTTACTATTCGTGTCTTGGGTCAATGATCTTAACAGCATCAGCAACACGTCCATATTGTCCTTTGGACTTTTCCATTGCGGTGTTAGCATCATCGCCTTTTTTGATGAAATCCATCATTTTGCCAAGGCTCACGAATTGATATCCGATAATTTCACTATCAGCATCAAGAGCGATACCGGTTACATATCCTTCTGCCATCTCAAGATAACGAGGGCCTTTTGCAAGTGTTCCGTACATGGTACCGATCTGGCTACGAAGACCTTTACCTAAATCTTCTAAACCTGCACCGATTGGCAGACCATCTTCCGAGAAAGCGCTCTGTGTTCTACCATAAGCGATCTGTAGGAAAAGTTCTCTCATTGCTGTATTAATAGCATCACAAACTAAATCAGTGTTCAATGCCTCTAAAAGTGTTCTTCCTGGTAGAATTTCTGATGCCATAGCAGCAGAGTGAGTCATACCGGAACAACCTATAGTTTCTACTAATGCTTCTTGAATGATACCCTCTTTCACATTTAAGGTTAACTTACATGCTCCTTGTTGAGGTGCACACCAGCCAATACCGTGTGTTAAACCAGAGATATCTTTGATTTCTTTTGATTGTACCCATTTTCCTTCTTCCGGAATAGGTGCAGCGCCGTGATTTGTGCCTTGTGAAACAGGACACATCATTTGTACTTCGTGTGAATAAATCATGTTGTTGAAACTCCTTTCAATATACATAGTATCGCATTTCATTATTGTATCTTTAATACAAAGAATTGGTTTATCAATTTCTTGTATCATACAAAACATAATGCTTACAAAATAATACAACAAAGGTTATTGTTATTTACTTAACATATTTTCGCATAAAAGACTCAATAAGTCCATAGTTTTTTCGAATAATTTAAATCATTTCGGAAACTTTCAAGTTAGGAATGATTTCTTATGCAAGCTTCCACTTGATTAAAACTGTTCGAACCAAAAGAAATATGTATCAGCGCTTCGCAACAATTTCTCCTTCTCTTTTATAAATACTGGCTTCCGGCACATAACCTCTTACCATTGACAGTGGATAAATATTGGCATTTCGGCCGACTACAGTACCTGGATTTAATACACTGTTGCAGCCAACTTCGACGTAATCACCTAAGATTGCTCCAAATTTTTTGAGGCCTGTTTCTATCTTAAGTTCACCTGCATTTACTGAGACTAAAGTTTTATCTGATTTGACATTAGAGGTAATTGAGCCTGCTCCCATATGAGCCTTGTAACCAAGGATAGAATCCCCGACATAGTTATAATGCGGTACTTGTACTTTGTTGAAAAGAATTACATTTTTAAGTTCTGTCGAATTTCCCACAACAGTACCTTCACCAATAATTACGCTCCCTCTGATAAATGCACCATGACGGATTTCAGCATCTTTACAGATGATCGTAGGTCCATTAATATCTGCAGATGGAGCCACTTTCGCAGACTTTGCAATCCATATATCCTCACCAATTCTATAATATTCTGACTCTGGAAGAGATGCTCCTATTCTAAGTATCTCATTCTTAATCTTGCCCAGGGCTTCCCATGGATAAACGCATCCGTTAAAGATGTCTTTCGCAATTGTTTCTTTTAAATCAAATAATGATTTAATCATCAGATGTTCTGACATGCTCTTTCCTCCTTATACATGACTCATCAAGACAGCGAAGCTGACTTTAGTTAGCGAAGGTGACTTGATGAATCTATTAATAGTCTTTATTCTACCGTAACTGATTTTGCTAAATTTCTTGGCTTGTCAACATCAAGTCCTTTTTGAACAGCAACATAATAAGACAACAGCTGTAATGGAATTACCGATAAGGAGGTCGTAAAATGTCTGTCCGTCGTAGGAATGTAGATTATCTCATCTGATACTCTCTCTGCTTCTTCATTTCCCTCATTAGTCAATGCTAAGACGTAAGCACCTCTGGACTGTACCTCTACAATATTACTAATTGTCTTCTTATATAATTCTTCTTCTGTCAAAAGAGCCATTACTAGAGAACCTTCCTCAATTAGAGCAATCGGTCCATGTTTTAATTCTCCCGCTGGATAAGCTTCCGAATGAATATAGGAAATTTCCTTAAGTTTGAGCGATCCTTCCAGTGAAGTTGCGTAATCTACTCCTCTGCCGATAAAGAAGCTGTCCCTCACTGCCACAAACTTCGAGGCAAGATACTGGACTTGTGTTACGTTCTTATCAAGCACTCTTTGAATCTTCTCCGGCAACTGATCAAGTTCCGCAAGAAGCTCCTGGAATTTGTCTTCCGTAAGTGTCTGTCTAACCTTCGAGAAATGCATTGCTAATAAATAAAGTGCAGCTAATTGGGTTGAATATGCCTTCGTTGTTGCAACTGCAATCTCAGGTCCTGCCCAGGTATACATAACATTGTCTGCTTCTCGTGCGATAGAACTGCCTACTACATTAATAATAGCAAGAACTTTTGCGCCTTTATTCTTCGCTTCCCTAAGTGCTGCTAGGGAATCTGCTGTTTCTCCTGACTGACTGATAATAATAACTAAAGTGCCCTCACTAAGTATTGGATTGCGATAACGGAATTCAGAAGCCATATCCACTTCTACCGGGATTCTTGCTAAATCCTCAATCACGTATTTCCCTGTCATTCCTGCATGATAAGCTGATCCACAGGCAACGATACATATTTTATTAAGCTTCTTTATATCATCGTCGCTCATGTTTAATTCTTCAATCACAATATTATTGTCACGAATTCTTGGATGAATCGTATCACTTACTGCCTTAGGCTGCTCATGAATTTCTTTCAACATAAAATGTTCATAACCGCACTTCTCAGCTGCAGTAATGTCCCATTCCACGGTCTTCATTTCTTTTTGAACTGGCTCTAAATCTTCATTAAAGAATTCAACCTTATCTCTGCCTAATTTAACAATTTCATAATTATCAATATAATAAACATCTTTTGTATATTTTAATATCGCTGGTACATCCGATGCAATAAAATTACCATCTTTTGAAACACCGACAATTAATGGGCTGTCTTTACGTGCCGCATAAAACTCATCCGGATAATCTTTAAAAATAATGCCTAATGCGTACGAACCTTCCAGCTTTGTCATTACTTTTGCAATTGCTGCAAGAGTATCCCCTTCATAATAATGATCAATCATTTGTACAATGACCTCTGTATCAGTTTCGCTTTGGAACGTATATCCTCTCTTTTCCAAATGCTTTTTCAATTTCATGTAATTCTCAATAATTCCGTTATGAACGACTGCTATGGTTTCTGCCGCATTAAAATGCGGATGTGAATTCGTATCCGATGGTGCTCCATGAGTTGCCCATCTGGTATGTCCTATTCCCACTGTGCCATTAACCGTCTTTCCGCCTTCCGTTAAATCACTGAGAACCTTTAACCTTCATGCACATTTTGTAACGGTAATCTTTGTTCCGTGAGTAACTGCCATTCCTGCAGAATCATAACCCCTTTACTCCAGTTTAGCTTATCCGTCCAGTAAAATAGGCGCAGCCTGATTCTTACCGATTTATCCAACT
>JBASOB010000501.1:0-5591 GCA_049657865.1 Mobilitalea sp. | reverse complement strand
ATTTCATACATTGGTACATCACCATTTACTACATCGACTCCGTTGTAATCTACGAAATTCAATAAATCGTTAGTTCCAGCTTCTGTTAGGAGATATACATTTTCTTGGTTTTGTTTTTTATCCACTACCAAATAAAAGGTCTTTTCATTTGCCGTAATGGTATAAAATTCTTTTGTAACTTCTCCACCTTCCGTGTTTACTACATTTTCCGAAACGGTTCCCCTAGCTTTGGTTGGATCTGTTGCTTCTACACTCTCTGGATTTGTAAGGCTCTGATCAACAGCACCGGATTCTATGGTTCCAACATAATAAGGATTATTTATTTTGTATATTTTAGAAATATTACCTGCTATATCTTTACTATAAACAGTAATATATTCATCTGTGGTTTCTAAATCCTTGATATTAATGCACATGGCACCATCTGTAAGTTTTGTAAATTCTTGATTGTTTATGACGATATCCTTAACCCCAGAAATTTCATCCGTTGCAGTAAGATATAACTGTTCTCCGTCTACTGTTGCTTTCATAGTTGGCTTTTCTAAATCAAAGTTTTGAATATCATACTTTTCTGTATAAATATCCCCATTAGAATAAGTGACCTGCACATCCAAACGATTATTATTTGCAATACTAATTACCATAGAATCTGTGATGTCTGTATATGCTCCTTTATCAAAAGAAACTGCCACTTTATCGGCAGTAATTCTTACTTCCTTTCCTTCCTTGTCGTAAATAGAGTACTCTACAGGTTTTACCTGACAGGTAACGCTTTTTGTCTGCCAACCTTCCGGAATTCCTACCTCTACACCACCATTACCTCCAGAAGCATGTACCACACTTGGTTCCATTAAAAAAACACCCATCAGGGTGCATACAGTCATTACAAATATCATCATCTTTCTTTTCAACTTAGTTAAAAATTCTTTGTTCGCTTCCATTTCCATTTTCCTCACCTTCTTGTTTTTCTGGCTTCATAATTTGTTCTGGCAATAATCCAAGCTTCATAATTTTTTGAAAAGAATCCTCTTTCTCGATTGCCTTTGCAAGCTTCACTGCTTCTTCTCTGCTAATATTACGAATATGAACGGGACGAAGCACAATTGCATCTACTTCATCCTGCCATAACTTTTGCGCCTTTTCTAATTTCTTCTTTGCTGTCTCAAAAGCTAGCCTACTCTTTTCTAATGCTTCTTCTCGATTGTTCATGATTACTATTTCTCCTATTCCTTTATAAATGCCGATACCATAAATCTTGGGTTTAGCCATTCTCCATGATTATCTTTAATTCCAAGATGCAAATGTGGTCCAGTACTATTTCCTGTATTGCCAAGTGATCCAATAATATCTCCAAAATGTACCATATCTCCCACATTAACGCTTCTACTTTGCATATGCATATAATGGCATGTATAACCAGATTCATCTTCAATTACTACATAATTTCCTGCGGAATCAGAAAAATAAGATTGTATCACTATTCCTGTAGAACAAGAATTGATTTTTGTCCCTTCAGGTAATGCAATATCAATTCCATTATGGAATTTCTCAACACCCGTGATGGGATGAATACGCCATCCAAATTCACTTGATACATGACTCGACCAATCGCTATTAAAAGGGTTATGAAATGCTTGATGTGCTCCCCCTGTATCAATATAGCTCTCATATTTTTCTCTGGATTCTGTATCCGGGAACTTCCCAGCAATAATATTGTCCCAATCATTTTTAACTAATGTCACAGAAAGAATTCGATACTCATAAGGAACATTTTCATATTCTCCTGTTATCTCATTGAGCTCCTGTCTGTACCTAGTTTCAACTTCCTCCCGAATTGTTAAGTTATATAATTCATCAAACAGTTCATCTAAAACGCCTTGCACCTCTGCAAGAGTATATGACTCATAAACCGCTGATAAAAAAGCCATTAGTTTAATTGCATCATGACCAATACCAGCAATATTAATAATATATTCATCCTCATCTGGGTACTCAGTTTCTATATTATCAATACGTTCCTGCAGGTTCATTTCCTTTTCTGTAAAAAAGCTTTCGCATCCAGTAATCTCAATATCATCTGCCGGTGATAAACCACCTAGATAAATACCAGCTCCATCACTTAAAGCTACTGTACAGCTAGAAATAGAAACAGCTACAATAATAACAAGTAATAATACTGCGGCTATTGTAATAATTAATGTAGCATTCTTAGTCGCTATTTCTTTCATCTTATGTGCAATCTTTGTTAAGGATTGTTTCCCTTCTTGAAATATTTCCACAATACTTTTTTGCTCGTTCCTGGCTGCTCTAAATTTCTGTTCCATATTTCTTTGTTGCAGTTTTTTGTTCTGAAGTTGTGTGGATTTATTAGCTCCTACATTTTGCCCTTCCTTAACTGATGATTTGTGTGGATTTTTATATTGAGTGCCCTTCGATGCTTTTCCATTATATTTAGATCTACTCGTTTTTTGAAATCTTTGAGGCCTATAAAGTACCTGGTACATGAAATCATTAGAAGTTCTGACACCTTCCACAGAAGCGTTTTCATCTTGATTTTCACGAAGCTTGTATTTAACAGTTCCATTCACAACATCCCTAATCTTTGTACCTTGTCCAAGTTTTCTTTTACTGTGAATTTTATTTAAATACTTTCCACTAATTGACTGCTCACTAATAACCTTTTTTCCAAATTCTGTTTGCAAATGTACTTTGGATTCAAATATCTTCTCTGATTTTTTCTTCCCCGTGGCTATCTCCGGATTTTCTACTTTTTTCCCTTTTTCTTCTTTTTTTCCTTCTATCCCTTTTTTATACTTTACAACTAATCGCTTATCGTGAATATTCCGAGCATTTGACAGACCGTTTGCGGTGACTAATTTCTGAGTTAAAAGGCTCTTTTCAAATTCATGTTTATCTTTGATTTTTTGTTCTGCTCCATCTTGAAATCTAGATGTATCATTCAAACGCCCTGTTAAATCTTTACCGCTCATAACATGTCTCCGTTCTTGTATATGATATTAATTTTTCATATTATCTTACTCATCTATTTTCTACAGCTTCTGTAACCTTTGTAGTGATTGTTCTATACACTTCCGTATTCTCATTAATTCTTGCTACAAAGGGTAATTTCATACCACCGAAAATAAAAAGACCCTCACCTTTGTTTCTAGTAAGGATACATTTGTACTGTTCATTAGAAAGCTTTAGTGCTTCCTTTAAAATATCTGCATCTCCAGAAGACTGTCCCAAGAGTATGTAGCAGTCTGAATTATAAAAAATACTTTGAATCTCTGGACTGTTTAATAAATCTGATACGTTTTGCGTGATTCCAACCGGAATTCCTCCCCATTTACGAAATCGTCTCCAGATTTCTTTGGAATAGGTTGCTGTTTGTGGTTCTTTTAATAAAAGGTGGAACTCATCAACAAAATATCTTGTATATTTTCCATTGCTTCGGTTCAAGGTAACTCTACCCCACACTGTTTCTTGTACCACTAACATTGCAAGGTTTTTTAATTGTTCTCCAAGTTCCTGAATATCAAAACAAATAATACGATTACTGATATCCACATTACTTCGGTGGTTAAAGTAATTTAAAGATCCATGTACATATACCGCTAAAGAAGTCCTAAGATATTTTGCTCTTTCTTCTTCACATTTTGCCAACTCGTCATAAAGATCTTCAAGAATCGGTAAGTCATTAATATCCTTTGTGCTTTGAAATTTCATAAATATATTTTGCATACATCCATCTAAAATAGAGCGTTCATATCCACCAACCTTACCAGGACCGAGAATCTGTTCAAAAATAGACATAACTAATTGACATTTATTTGCGATTGGTTCACTTGACCAATCACATCCAGGATCAATATGAAGTGGATTAATGTAATTCCTACTAGATTGACTAAGCTTAATGGTAATCCCTCTTAATTTTTTTACCAAAGAGCCATATTCTCCCTCCGGATCACATATAAGAATGTCATCTTTTAACTTCATATAAATCATAATCATCATAAGTTTAACAATAAAAGATTTACCCCGCCCTGGTGTTCCAAGAACCATGGTATTAGGATTTGCAAGTGTTTTTACATCTGCCATAATAATCTGACCAGTAATCTTATTAAATCCCATACAAATGGAATCTCCAAACTGTATTAACTCCTTAATCTTATAGGGCAAAAAGACACCAAGGCTGGTTGTGGTAAGCTGTCGCTTAATTGATACAGTATTATTTCCAAGTGGAAGCGTACTAAAAAAACCATCCTCTTGCTGATGCTCCAACTTTATCAATTCACAAGTCTGTGATGTCGCAATAGCTCTAGCAGAATTATAACTTCTTTCAAGTTTCGGAATAGAATCCGCTACCAGGACCATAGTAATAGTAACTATAAACGACTTTTCATCATTCTGTGACACATCATCCATAAGTTTCTCTGCAGAATTCACATCTTGTTTTAATTGTGGTGAAATATTCTCCATTCCATAGCCTTTCCTTGCAGCTACTTTTTGCTCATCAATTACCATCTTCTGTAAATTTGATACTAGCATTTTCACATCTTTTAAAGTTTTGTCCTGATTAATTGGTTGAATATGAAAAGATACTGTGATATCACAGTCCAAATCCAGAAAATTACAGAGCATACGATCCGATATTTGCGAAGCGGATAATTTTAGATAGCTTACGGTCCCATACTTTGATCCAATCATAAATCGATCTATTTTTTTCCCAAACTCAAACGCATGATTTGTGATTTGCTCTTTTTCACTAATTCCACCATTCTTTGCTGCATCCCAACTAAAAATAAATTTCTCATTTTTGTAAGGATTAAGCATCATAAAGAGAAGGGATAATCGTTCATATCCATCTAAGCATCTGGCTTCTACATCCATTTTTTCAAGAAACTCGCTTGTAATTCGCTCCACGATTTCTTCCACTTTTGTTTTTACCTTGAAATATGGTTCCTTCATAGTAACAATAAAATATCTGGTCTTCTCTATTCCTTTATTTCCACTCTTTAGTATATTTTTCTGAAATGCATTTAAGTCCTTTACAATCTGCACATTCTCGGGATCTCTTGCAACTAAGCTAAGTTTTTCAGTCAATGCCTCAACATCCGCTTTTCGGTTAAAAAACACCATTTGGAATTCTGCTTCAATATCAAGACTGTTTAAAAACATGCACCACTCTGACCACATTTCCTTCTGCTCATATTCATCAGCTTGAATATAATTTTTGTCGGCGAATTCTAGCATAATAGAATATCTGTTTCTGCCAAGGTGCATCAGTCCGGATTCTTCCATAGATTTAAATGGAATACTCTCTGCTGCAGATCTTGGTGCACGTTTTCCTTCCTTTTGTGCCTTATTCATTGCCTGTGCATATTCACGAAGCATTTCAGTACTTAAGACATCATTGGGACCAATGATTTTTTTCCCTTCCTTATTCTTTCGAAAGTTGGACTGTTGTTTCTTTTTTTCTATTTCTGATTTCATCTATGCCTTCCCTTCTTTATAATCTTTGTTGCTTTACTGACAAACGAGTTTTCTTTGCTTTCCCTTTTCAAACGCTCCTGCTCATTGATATAAGC